>CAYXMO010000096.1:0-9849 GCA_964465935.1 uncultured Rhizobium sp. | reverse complement strand
GCTGGATGACGGCACGATCCTGAAGAGCGAAGCGCAACTCGCCGCCTCGCTGACGGCGGATTGGCCGCCGGCGGCCCGTATCGCCGTCGCCGCGCTGCTCGACCGCCTGAATGCCCGCGACCGCGCCCGCAACGCGCAGATATTGCGCGTCCGCCTGGACAAGAACGCCGATGCCGTTCTTGCGCTGCTGGAGCGTGAGGCGCAGGCCTCGGTGATGTCGCGTCCCGCCGATGCCAGCGGCGAATATGTGATCCTGTGCCCGCGTCCCCGGCTGATGGATGCCATCGCCTCGCTCCGGCGCCAGGGCGTCGCCGCGCCGGCGACGACCCAGGATGCCGACTATGTCTTCGACACTGCCAATCCGCTTTACGCGGCACTGTCGGCGGCGCTCGCCTAGACGTGGATGGCGCCGAGCAGCCACAGCACCAGGATGATGATGAGAATGGTGCCGACGATGCCGGTGCCGCCGGCCGCGCCGTAGCGGCTATAGCCGAAGCCGCCGCCGCCGAGCAGCAGCACGAGCAGGACGATGATGATCAGGAGCGTCATGAAATTCCCCGGATGAAGTCGGGGAGGTAATGCTGCGCGCCCGCGAAAGTTCCCGTTAGCCCAGCTCCGCGGCCAGCCGAACGGGGCTGGAGAAGGCATGATAGATGCCGAAGCCGATGCGCAGGCAGTCGCCGCGGTAGTCCGCGATGATGTCCCGCTCCGCCAGGTGCGCGACGATCGCGGCGGCCTTCGGCGTGCGGAAGGCGAGAAAGCGGCCACGCCGCCCTTCGTCGGTCACGAGCAGCGTCGCGCTGCTCACCGAGTGGATACGCGTCATGTCCAGCAGGACCTGCTCGTAAATGCGGACCTGCTTCAGCATACTTTCGACGGTCGATCCGCCTCGCTGCAGGGCCTCCTGCACGGCATTGAAGCGGTAGAGCGGCGTCACGTCGAAGGTCGCGCCGAGAAAGCGGCTGCCGTCGGCGGCATAGCCGACGCCTGCCGCGCCGCCTTCCAGCGCCGTGAACCCGGCATACCATCCGGTGTCGCGCGGACGCGGGCCGTAGCCGGGCGGGCAATGCAGGAAGCAGGCGCCTTCGCCCGCCATCGCGTATTTGTAGCCGCCGGCAAGATAGAACGCCCGGTCCGCAATGGCGCTCAGATCGGTCGGGATCGCCATGAAGCCGTGATAGCCGTCGATCGCGACCAGCGTCGCATCGTCCTTCACCGCCCGCACGATGCCGGCGAGATCGCGCACCGCGAACGCGGAATCGAAGAAGACCTGGCTGAAGAACACCAAGTCATGGCCGCCCTTCGCCGCTTCGGCCGCGAAGCGGGCTTCGAAACTGTCGAACGGTTCGGTCGGCACGCGCGTCACTTGCGCGAGCCCGTCTTCCTCCAGCCGCGCCATCTGGCGCGCAAAGCTCAGGAACTCGCTGCCGGTGGTCAGGACCTTGAGCGGCCGGTCCGCCGGCAGGCACGACAGCAGCCGCAGCACGAAGGCATGCGTGTTCGGTCCGAAGGTGACGGTCGTGGGATCGGGCAGGGCGAGCAGACGCGCGACATGGCCCTGCGCCGCCGGGATGATGTGCTCGAACACATAGTCCCATTTGCGGTCCAGCAGCCGCGCCGCGTCGTTCCAGGCCAGGACCTGCGCGTCGAAGGACTGGTCCGGCCAGGGATGATGGCTGTGCGCGGCGACATGGAGTGTGTCGCTCCCGTCGCCCGATCGGCCGAAGGTGATCATTGCGGCGGCTTTCTCATTGTGGAGATTGGGGGCCTGCCTTGATGTCGGGATCGTTCAGGTGCTCCGCCTTCCACCGCATCATCTCCCAGATCCGGGTGCGCCCGGAGGGATGGTCGTAGAACACCACTTCCTCCCACGGCGCCGGATCGAGCTTGCGGTAGTTGCTGAGGCTGAGCACCACGGTGGCGAACGCGTCGGGCTTGCGCACCGCGTTGATCCCGAACATGTCGGCCTGGATTTCCATGGTGCGGGTGATCGAATTGGCCAGCGGCGTCGCCAGCAGCATCGCGATCGCCGCCAGCGCCGCCAGCACCGGCAAGCCCGCCGGATCGTCAACCGTCCTGACGTCCCAATTGCCGCCGAACAGGCCGGCCGCGAGTTCGAAGCCTGCCGCCAGGAAAGCAAAGCCCGCCAGCGCCAGCAGGCCGTACAGCGCCAGCCCGCGGGTCTGGTGGTCCAGCACATATTGCCCCATCTCGTGCCCCAGCACCGCCAGCACTTCGTCATGCGTGCCGCGCTTGAGCAGGTTGTCGTTCAGTGCGATGCGCGTGGTGCCCAAAAAGCCCGCCACATTGGCCGAGATGCGGTCGGACTGCCGCGAGGCATCGACCAGGAAAACGTCGGTGGTGGGAATGCCGTTGGCCCGCGCCAGGGACAGGATATCGCGCTTGAGCGGGCTGTCGGGCAGCGAGGTGTATGTGTTGAACAAGGGATCGATCGCCACCGGTTCGATCACCGTGGTCACCGTGTTGAAGACGATGAACAGCGCCGCGGCCCAAATCCACCAGTTGCGCCCGGTGCGCCGGATCGCCCAATAGCCGATGGTCAGCGCCACGAGCATGAAGATCAGGTTGACCCCGGTCATGGTCAGCAAATCGCCGAACCAGCCCAGGAAGGTCTGGTTCATCAGGCCGTAGGATTTCTCGCGGAAGAAGTCGCGATACAGCGTGTAGGGGAAGAACAGCACGGCGGTGACCAGGACATAGGGCCCGACATAAAGCGGCACCTGCCAGAAGCGCGACCGTGTCTGGCGCTCGGCGAAATCGCGGATGCTGGCGGAGACCTTGAACCACAAAAGAAACGCGGCGACGGCCAGCGCATAGAGCGCATCGACGAAAGTGAGAACGTAGCCGCCTTCGTAATAGGCGTTGGAGCGCTCGCGCGCCGCGCCGCTGACGCGCGCCAGATAGGCGTCCGTCGCCTTGCGCGGATCGAAGGCCGCCGCCGGCGCGCCGGGCGGCGGCAGCGGCCGGCTGTCGACCGCCGAGGTCGGCGCCGCCGCCGGGCCCATCTGCTGCGCCGCCGTGGCGCCTGTCCACAGCACCGCCAGCAAGCCGAGCAGCGCGGCAATCCAAAGCGATCTGGCCATGGAATCCTCCCGGCCGCAGCCTAGCAGAAGGCCAAGGCGGTTCCAGTTTGCCCGCCGATCCGCTATGCGATTTCGGCCATGGACGAGATCGAGTTGCTCCGCGACGGCGGCGAACGCATCGCTTATGCGCGCCATGGCGGCGGCGCTCCCGGCATCGTCTGGCTGGGCGGCTTCAAGTCCGACATGACGGGCACCAAGGCGATGGCGCTCGACGGCTGGGCGCGCGGCCGCGGTCATGCCTTCGTCCGCTTCGACTATTTCGGCCATGGCGGTTCGAGCGGGAACTTTCGCGACGGCACCGTCAGCCGCTGGCTCGGCGATACGCTCGCCGTCCTCGACCGACTTACCGAGGGGCCGCAGCTTCTCGCCGGGTCGAGCATGGGCGGCTGGCTGGCGCTGCTGGCGGCGCTGGCACGGCCTGAGCGCGTCGCCGGTCTGCTGCTCGTCGCGCCGGCGGCGGACTTTACCGAAGCGTTGCTGTGGGACCGGTTCGACGCGCCGACGCAGCGGCAGATCTGGGAGCAGGGCGAATTCCTGCGCCCGTCGCAATACGGTCCCGATCCCTATCCGATCACCCGCGGCCTGATCGCGGATGGCCGCAAGCATCTGCTGCTCGGCGGCAGGATTGCGCTCAGCTGTCCGGTCCGCATCGTCCAGGGCATGGCCGACCCTGACGTGCCGTGGCAGCACGCGATGCGCCTGCTCGAAGCGCTCGGTCCGGATACACAGATGACGCTGATAAAAGCGGGCGATCACCGCCTGTCCAAGCCGCACGAGATCGCGCTGATCCTGCGCACGCTCGCGGCGATGATCGCGCCGTGAAGGCTACCAGTTGCGGACGCAGCGTCCGTGCCAGCGGTGATGCCAGCGGTCGCAGCCGTCCCAATGACGGCGATGATGGTCGTCCCAGGCCGAATCGTCGCCGTCGTTTTCCACGCAGCGGCCATGGCGGTTCTCGTGATAACCGCGGCCGCAACCGTCGCGGACCTCGATCACGCCGCTGGCGTGGCTGTGCGGCGCCGGCGGCGCCATCATCGCCGATGCGGCTCCGGCGCCGGCAAAGAGCAGGCCTGCAGCGAACGCGAATGCTACAATCGATTTCATGACAAACCTCCGTCCCAACACGTTAAGTGCATTATGCTAGTCAAATCGGCATTCCTGTGAAGGCTTTCTGTCGAATGCGTTGCAGCAAATCCATATTCGGTGTGATCGTCGTCGCCCTCCTGACCGCAACGGCCGGCGCGGCCGCGACCGCGCCCGGGAGCCAATACGATCAGTGTCTTGCGCGCATTCCGCGCGATCCTTCCGGCGCCCTGGTACAAGCCGGCAGCTGGGCCAAGGCCGGTGGCGGCGGTGGCGCCGAGCACTGCGCCGCGCTGGCGCTGGTGAGTCTGCGCCGCTTCGGCGAAGCGGCAGCCAAGCTCGATTCGCTGGGGCGAAGCGGTTTTGGCGGCAACGCCGCGGCGCGCATGGCGCTCTACGACCAGGCGGGCAACGCCTGGCTGCTGGCCGGGCGGCCCGACAGCGCCATCGTGTCGTTCTCTGCCGCGCTCGCCATCGATCCGCTCGACGCCGACATCCTCGCCGACCGTGCCCGCGCCCATGCCGCCAAGCAGAATTGGGCCAAGGCCGAGTCCGATCTCGATGCCGCACTGCTGGTCAATCCGGCGCGCGCCGATCTCTATGTCCTGCGCGGCAGCGCCCGCCATGCGCTCGGCCGCAAGCCCGACGCGCGCGCCGATTTCGAGCGCGCCCTCAAGCTCGAACCGCGCAATCCCGAAGCGTTGCTCGAACGCGGCAGCACCCGATACGAGGCCGGCGATGCCGCCGGCGCCCGGGCGGATTGGCAGGCGGCGGTCTCGGCAGCTCCCGACAGCGCCGCAGCCGGTGCCGCGCGCCAATATCTTGCCGACACCGCGCCGGCTACGCCGTAGCGCGCGCCCATTCCGCCTTCACCTCGGCGTCGGTTTCGCGCGCGGCGCGGTCCGCGAAGGCACGCGCCGATCCGAGCCGGCCCAGCGCCCATACCGCCATCGCCCGCACCAGCGGCGATGGATCGTCGAGCAGGCGCTCGGCTTCCGTTGCGAGGCTTGGCGCAGCCGAATTGCCGATGGCGATGAGGACGTTGCGCACGAAGCGGTCGCGGCCGATGCGCTTGACCGGCGACTTGCGGAACAAGGCGCGGAAGGCGGCATCGTCGAGCCGCGCCAGATCGCGCAGCAGCGGCGCCTTCAATTCGTCGCGCGCCGCCAGGCGGCTCTCGTGTCCGGCCTGGGCGAACTTGTTCCACGGGCACACGGCCAGGCAGTCGTCGCAGCCATAGATGCGGTTACCGATGGCTTCGCGAAATTCCCGCGGGATATGGCCCTTGTGCTCGATGGTGAGATAGGAGATGCAGCGCCGCGCATCGAGCTGATACGGCGCCGGAAACGCCTTGGTCGGGCAGACGTCGAGGCAGCGCGTGCACTGGCCGCAATGGTCGCTCTCGGGGTGGTCGGGCGCCAGGTCCAGCGTGGTGAAGATCGAAGCCAGGAACAGCCAGGAGCCGAAATCGCGGCTCACCAGATTGGTGTGCTTGCCTTGCCAGCCGATCCCGGCGGCCTCGGCGATCGGCTTTTCCATCACCGGCGCGGTGTCGACGAAGACTTTCACTGCGCACACGAAGTCCTGCGCGATCCAGCCTGCTACCCGCTTGAGCTTGGCCTTGATGACGTCGTGATAGTCCTCGCCCTGGGCATAGACCGAGATCGCACCGGCCGCACGCGCGTCCAGGATCGCAAGCGGATTGCCGTCCGGCCCGTAGTTCAGGCCCAGCACGACCACGCTCTTGGCGTCCGGCCACAGCAGGCTCGGATCGGCGCGGCGCGCGGCATTGCGCTCCAACCAGTCCATCGTGCCCTGGCGTCCGTCGGCGAGGAAGACGGTCAGCCGCTCCGGCGCGCGCGCCGGCGCCGCGGCGCGGGAAAAGCGCACGACATCGAAGCCCTCGGCGCGGGCGCGCGCCGCGATCGCGGCTTTGGGATCAGAAGTCGAGCTCGGCATAGCTCGCCGTCGGCGGCTGGCCGGGGACGCGGTCGCCCAGCAGGGTGCGGAAGGACGGCCGCGACTTGATCCGCCCGTACCATTCCGCCGTGTGCGGATATTCCGTCCACGGAACCTCTCCGAAATAGTCCAGCGCCGACAGATGCGCCGCGGCGGCGAGGTCGGCGATGGTGCATTCGCGGGCCGCGAGGTTGCCGCGCGCCTCCGCCGCTTCGCCCAGGGTCTTGAGCACGCCGCGCAGCGCCTCGCGCCCCTGGCGGATCACGTTCATGTCGGGGGCGCTGCGTTGCGCCGCGCCGGTGTAGCGCTGCGCGCCCTTCTCGAACACGATGCGGCGCGTCACCTGGTCATGCAGCGGCCCCATCGCCCAGTCGAGCCAGGCCAGCGCCTCGCCGCGCGCGGCAGGGTCTTCCGGCATAAGAGGATTGTCGGGATAGCTGCCTTCGAGATGATCTACGATCGCCCACAACCCGGTCGCGCGGGTGCCGTCTAGGTCGATGAAGCAGGGCAGGTGCGCCAGCGCGTCCTCGGAGAGCACCGGATCGCAGGCCAGCCGCTTCTCGCCGGCCAGCAGGCGTGCCAGCCGCGAGGCCGGCGACAGCGTGAGATGAATCAGTTTGCGCATGGAAGCGCAATGTAGAGCAAATCTTCTACTTCAAACACCAGTCGAGCGCGTCGCGCGCGACTTGGTGCTGGCGCGAGACCAGGGTGCCGGTCCGCCGCCGGACATAGCGCCCGGGCTTGTCGGCCTTGAAGCGGCTGGGATTGGGCAGTACCGCCGCCAGCCTTGCCGCTTGCGCCTGGCTCAGCTCCGACGCGGGAATTCCGAAATGGGCCTGCGCTGCCGCTTCCGCGCCGAAATTGCCGTTGCCCCAATCCACCGTGTTCAGATAGACGGTCAGGATTCGCTTCTTGGGCCACAAGGCCTCCATCAGCACCGTGAGGTAAGCTTCGACACCCTTGCGCACGAAACTGCGCCAGGACGTGAGGAAGACCTCGCGCGCCGTCTGCTGGCTCAAGGTCGAGGCGCCGCGCAGCGCCTTGTGGCGCTTGGTGTAGTCGGTCCAGGCGCGGTTCATTTCCTTCCAGTCAAAGCCGTTGTGGTTGCAGAAATTCTGGTCTTCCGAGCCGATCACAGCGCGTTCCAGATAGGGCGAAATGTCGTCGGCCTCGCGCCAGTGATAGCTCACCGGATTGAGGGTCGCGAGATCGATCACCATCTGCGGCGTGAACGGGATCGGCACGAAGCGGAAGATCAGCAGCGCCAGGACCGGCGCCGGCAGGGCGAAGAAAAAGAGCACGAGCAGCACGCGCCGCACCCAGGGTGTCTTGCGGCCCTCATGCCCGTGCCAAAGCCAGCGAAAGAACGCGCGTACTCGCTCCCTCGGCGTCCCGGCCGCCTGTTCGTCCCCACCCATGCGCGCAGCATAGCAAATTCGCCCGCCGCACGCGCAAGTCCGGCCTATTTGATGCTGGCCGAGACCGTCGTGAAGGTGGTCGACAGGCTGGTGCCCACCACCGACACGGCGCCGATGATGACGACGGCGATGAGGGCGGCGATCAGGCCGTACTCGATGGCGGTGGCGCCGCCAGCGTCCCGCAGGAAATTCTGGATCGATTTGGTCATGACTTGCCCCGTTCGAAATCGAAGCGTCGCCGTTCGGCGCGCGGGCGAGAGGATGCCGCGCGGCCCTTGCGGCGAATTTAAGTATGACGGCGCGAATCGAATTGAATTTGTCGACAATCGGGTGCAATCCTGCGGACAGGGCCGCGCCGCGCGCGGCCTTTTCGATGTTTGCGGCGTCATAGCGGCTGGAGCGCACAACTACCCATGCACGATATTTTGAGCGCGATCCTGCTGGGCGTCGTCGAAGGCCTCACCGAATTTCTTCCCGTGTCGTCGACCGCGCATCTTTTGATCGTGCAGGACCTGCTGGGCTTCCAGCCGCCGGGCGAGGTCTTTCCCATCGTGATCCAGTTCGGCGCCATCCTCGCCGTCGTCGCGGTCTATTGGCGGCGCTTCTGGGACGTGCTGGTGACGCTGCCGTCGTCGCGCGAGTCGCGCAACTTCGCGCTCGGCGTGATCGTGGCGACGATCCCGGCGGCGATCTTCGGCGCCGCGCTGCACGGCTTCATCAAGAGCGTTTTATTCGCGCCCGACGTCGCGCCCAAGGTGATCGCCGCGACGCTGATCGCGGGCGGCATCCTGATCCTGATTTTCGAGCGCATCGCGCCGCCGGCGCGCTTCTTCGACGGCGACAAGCTGCCGCTCTCCAAGGCGCTGCAGATCGGTCTGTTCCAGGTCCTCGCCATCGTGCCCGGCGTCTCGCGCTCCGGGGCCACCATCCTGGGCGGCGAGATGGTGGGCGTCGACCGCAAGGCTGGCGCGCTTTTCACCTTCTATCTCGCAGTGCCCACGATGTTCGGCGCCACCGTGCTCGATCTATGGAAGAACCGCCACGAACTCAACTTCGATGCCGGCCTCGACATCGCCATCGGTTTCGTCGTCGCTTTCCTGGTCGCGCTGGTCGTGGTGCGCAGCTTCATCGGCTTCGTCGGCCGCTATGGTCTGAGGCCCTTCGGCTGGTATCGCATCGCGGCCGGATTGGCGATTATAGCGGTGCTGGTGCTGCGCTGACCTTGTCGCGCACCGTCTCGTCGTATTGGCCCTTGGCGCGGAAGCGCCACAGATAGGCCGGCACTTCGGCCTCGACCGAGGTCGGCACGATGCCGAGCGTCGCCAGCGTATCGCTGCCGCGCACGACATTGTCGGATTTGAGCAGCGTGACCTGATCCGGCGTCAGCTTCAGCGGTCCTGGCATGAATTGCAGGAACATCGCCTTCAAGCTCGCCAGCGCGAACGGCACCGGCACCAGCAGGCGCCTGCGGCCGGTCTGCTGCAGCACGATCTCCATCAGCTCCTTGAAGCTGTAGACCGTCGGGCCGCCGAGTTCGTAGGTCTTGCCGCCCAGCGCCGGATCGGCCGCGCAGCGCGCAATCGCGGCAGCGACGTCGCCGACGAACACCGGCTGGAATTTGCTCTCGCCGCCGCCGATCAGGGGCAGGGCGGGCAGCATGCGGGCCAAAGCCGCGAAGCGGTTGAAGAAGGTGTCCTCCGGCCCGAACACCAGCGACGGGCGCAGGATCGCGGCGCCGGGGAACGCGTCGCGCACCCGCTCGTCGCCGTCGCCCTTGCTCGCGGCATAACGCGACACCGCGTCCTTGTCGGCGCCGATGGCGGAGACCTGCACCAGCGTCCGCGTGCCGGCGGCAGCAGCGCTTTGGGCGATGGCTTGTGCCGCCTCGGCATGCACCGCGTCGAAGGTCTGCTCGCCGCCCGGCTGCAGGATGCCGGTCAGATTGACGACCGCGCCGGCGCCGGCCACCGCAGCGGCGACCTGATCGGCCTCGCGCACATTGCATTTGACGAGCGCGATCTGCCCGACCGAACCCATCGGCGGCAGGAAGAAGCCCTTGTTGGGATGGCGCACCGCGACGCGGATGCGGTTTCCCGCCTTGGCGAGGGCGCGGACCGTGTGGCGGCCGATGAAGCCGGTGCCGCCGAAAACCGTGACCAGAGAGCTGCTCATGGACGCTTCATAGCGGGCGAAAGCCTTCAGGAAAAGGCCGCCCGCGCTATTCGTGGACGTAGGCCCGTTCGCCGGTCTTGGGCTCGATATAGACGGTCACCGGCTGGCCGGTC
>CAYXMO010000095.1:0-9854 GCA_964465935.1 uncultured Rhizobium sp. | reverse complement strand
CCAACTATGCCGACTACAATCTCGACCATTGCGGCGAGATGATCGCGCACAAGGACTGCGTGATGGGCTTGGGCGACGGCGGGGCGCATGTCGGCATCATCTCCGACGCCAGCTACGCGACCTATCTGCTCACCCATTGGGGCCGCGACCGGCCGAGCGGCAAGTTCGATATCGGCTTCCTGGTCAAGCGCCACACCGCCGACACCGCGCGCGCCGTCGGCCTTTTGGATCGCGGCGTCATCGCGCCGGGGATGAAGGCCGATCTCAACGTCATCGACATGGCCAGGCTGGAAGTCGAAGCGCCGACCATGGCCTACGACCTGCCGGCCGGCGGCAAGCGCCTGCTGCAGGGCGCCAAGGGCTATGACGCGACCATCGTCTCGGGCCAGGTGATCTACCGCCATGGCGAGCCAACCGGGGCGCTGCCCGGCAAGCTGATCCGCGGCCCGCAAGCCGCGCCGGCGGGTTAGCGTCCGTGCGGATACTTGGCTACGCGCTCGCAGTGGTTGCGTTCGCGGCAACGATACCGGCGGCGTATGCGATCGAGACGCCCAATCTCGATGGCGTCTGGGAAGGCCAGATGCATTTCACGAAGTCGTCCTTCGCGTTCGCTGAAATCCCCGACGCCGACTCGCCTCATGACGTCAAGCTGCACATCGAAATCCACGGTCCGGTCGTCAATGTCGTCGTCGGCGATGACGACAAGTCGTTCACGGCGGGTCTCCTTCATATTGCGCAGGTGAAGACCAATGCCGTCATCTTCGGCTCGAATTATCTGCAAGGCAGTGGCCCCGGCTGGACCGAGAGCTGGGCGATTGTCGTAACGGCGAAGGACGACAAGACGCTCTTGGTTTCGTATTCGCGATTGGTGAACAATTCGGGGTTCCCCGACAACAAGGACAATGTAAAATTCGGGGCGCATGTCGACGGCGAACTGACGCGCGTCGGGCCCTAGCAGGAGAGTAGGATGGACGCCAAGCTCAACCCCCGCCCGCTCGAGACCCATGTCGACTGGCATCACGAGGATGTCGCCGACGAAAGCGCCTGGACGCTGGAGCTGAGCGACGCCGACAAGCGCGAACTCGACCATGCGCTCGCCGTCGCCAAATCGCATTCCGACAGTCTGCTCGATATCGGTCTCGACCGCTTTCCGCTCGACGGCCTGAAGCGGAAGCTCGAAGGCGTCGAGCGCGACCTGATCGACGGGCCGCGCGGCTTCGTGCGCATCCGCACCCTCGACCATGCGAAATATTCCGACGACGATTTGACGATGCTCTATTGGGGGATCGGCATCCATCTGGGCGATCCGTGGCCGCAGAACCATTACGGCCATGTGATGGGCGACGTGACCGACCAGGGCAAGCGCCTCGACGATCCGACCCTGCGCGGCAATGAGATCGGCGGCGTCGGCCTCGACTATCACACCGACGGCGCCGACATCATCGGCTTGATGTGCCTGCGCAAGGCCAAGACCGGCGGGCTCTCCTGCGTCGCCAATGTGGTGCGCATCTACAACGAGCTGGTCGCGACGCGCCCCGAGCTGATCGCGGCGCTGTACGAACCGCTGCCGTTCGACGCGCGCCAGGAGCAGGCCAAGGGCCAGAAGCCCTATTACCTGATGCCGATCTTCACCGAGCATGGCGGGCGGCTGTTCACCCGCTTCATCCCGCAATACGTCATCGCCTCGCAGAAGCATCCCGAGGCGCCGCGCCTTTCGCCGGCGGCGTTCGAGGCGCTCAAGACCGTGACCGAGATGGCGCGCGATCCGCGCAACAACGTCTACATGGACCTCAGCCCCGGCGAGATGCAGTTCATCAACAACTACCACGTGCTGCACGGCCGCCAGGAGTACCAGGACGACGTCGCGAACGGCTTCAAGCGCCATTTCAAGCGCTTGTGGCTGTCGACGCGGCACCTCAAGGACCGCCCGGACCACTTCCGCCGCCGCGAGCATTCGCACTGGGGCAAGAACATCTCGGTCAGCAAGATCAAGGCGGTCGAGAAGGCGAATTGATCGTTACTGTCGTCATGGCATCGCGGGTGGGGTGGGTGAATGAGTTTGCGTGAACTTTCGGAGAAGCTGCCGCCGGCGCCGCAGGCGTTCAATTTCGGCGACATCGTCGATGCCGTGTCCGCCATCGTGCCGCCCACGGCGCCGTGCTTCGTTCATGGCGAGCGCGTCATCGACTGGGGCAGCGCCACCAAGCGGATGAACAACGTCGCGCGCAACCTGCATGCCCGCGGCGTGCAGCCCGGCGACAAGGTCGCGTTCTACATGCGCAACGGCATCGAATATGGCGAGACGACCGGCGCCTGCTTCCTCGGCCGGCTCACCCATGTCAACGTCAACTACCGCTACAAGCCGGAGGAAGTGCGCTACATCGTCGACAATTCCGACGCGACCGTGGTGGTCTATGCCCGCGAATTCCGCGATGCGGTGGCGCAGATCCACAACCAGCTCGACAAGGTGAAGGTGTTCGTCGAGGTCGGCTCGCCCGAGGTCGCGAGCTTCGCGACGCCTTATGAGAAGCTCGCGGCCAGCGGCAACGGCGCGCGCCTCGGCATCGAACGCTCGCCGCACGACCAGGTGATGGTCTACACCGGCGGCACCACCGGCATGCCCAAGGGCGTGATGTACGCGCAGGGCGATCTCACCGCCACGCTGCTGGCGCGCATCTTCGTCGCCACCGGCAAGCTGCCGACCCATATGGACGAGATCGTGAATTTCGTGCGCGCCTCGGGCGACATGAACACGCGCTACCTGCCGGCCTGTCCGCAGATGCACGGCACCGGCTTCTTCGGCACGATGTCGACCCTGCTGATGGGCGGCTGCGTCGTGACCGTCGACAACGCCTCGCTCGACCCCGACGCGATCTGGACGGCGGTCGCGAAGAACCGCGTCACCAACATGGCGATCGTCGGCGATCCCTTCGCCAAGCCGCTGCTGCGCGCGCTGGACGAGAATCCGGGCCAGTACGACGTCTCCTCCGTCATCGCCATCGGTTCGTCGGGTGCGATGTGGTCGGCGGAGGTCAAGCAGGGCCTCTTGGCGCATCTGTCGCCGGCCGCGATGCTGACCGACGCCTTCTCCTCGACCGAGGCGCTCGGCATGGGGACCTCGATCACGCAGCGCGGCGTGGAGACCCAGACCGCCGCCTTCACCATCGGGCCCAACGCGATCGTCATCGACGACGACGACCAACCCATCGCGCCGGGCAGCGGGCTTACGGGACGCCTCGCGGTCGGCGGCGTGCTGCCGGTCGGCTATTACAAGGACCAGGAGAAGACCGACCGGCTGTTCAAGACGATCGACGGCAAGCGCTTCTCGGTGCCGGGCGACTACGCCATCGTCGAGGCCGACGGGCGCATCATCCTGCTCGGCCGCGGCAGCAACTGCATCAACACCGCCGGCGAGAAGGTCTTCCCCGAGGAAGTCGAGGAGACGCTGAAGAAGCATCCGGCGGTCGAGGACGCGCTGGTGCTCGGCGTGCCCGACGAGCAATGGGGCAGCGCCGTCACCGGCGTGGTCAAGCTCAGCCCCGGCGCCGCGTTCGACGAGGCGGCGTTGCGCGCCCATGTCCGCGAGCACCTCGCCGGCTACAAGACGCCCAAGCGCGTGATCGTCGCCGGCGTCAATCTGCGCGCGCCCAACGGCAAAGCGGACTACAAATCGGCGAGCGAATTCGCGCGGCGCGAGCTAGGGATCGGCTAACTTCTCCCGCTTGCGGGAGAAGACGCAAAATCCTGCACTTAACGGAGCGTAGCGGAGTTAAGTGCTTGGATTTTGCTAGATGAGGGGAAGGCCGCGGACTCCCCCCTCACCCGAAATCGCTTTGCGATTTCGACCTCTCCCGCAAGCGGGAGAGGTTACTCGCCCTTCACCACCAGCACCGCCAGCGCTTTGGGGCCGTGCGCGCCCAATTCCATGGTCTGCTCAATGTCGCCGGTGCGCGACGGGCCGCTGACGAGGTTGAGCGTCGAAGGCAATCCGCCCGGCAGCGCCGCCAGCACGTCTTCCAACTCGGCGACGATACTGCCGGCTTTCAGGATTGCGATCTCCAGCACCGGGCGAAAGTGCCACGAGGCGGGACGGCCGGCGCCGCTGGGATAGGCGAGCGTCCCGGTCTCGGCGATGGCGAAGGGCACGGCGGTGACCGCGGCATCGAACGCGCCGGGCGGCTCACGCTTCACTTCGACATTGGGCAGCGCCAGCGCTGCGAGCTCGGAATCGGGCGGGATATGCACGCGTGCCGCCATGTTGCGGCCGCGCAGGATGTCGGCGATGGCGGCGGGGACGTCGGCCATCGAGTCCAGCATCCGCACATCGGCGAACTGCGCCGACAATTTCTTGGCGAAGATTTCCGGCAGATCGCCGGCGGTCGGCGGGGCGCGATAGGGCGCGGACTTGGGCGTCTGCGCCAGGCGCCGGGCGCGGATCGATGCGAGGATATCGTCGCGGCTACTCATTTTCGCGCCCGCCATTGCGCCTGGAACGTCTTGCCCAGCGGCACCGGAAAGTCGCGCACCGCGAACCAGCCGTTCATGACGGGAAGGGCGTGCACGGTGCCGCGACGCCCCATCCAACGCAGGACGCGCGCCATAACCGACGCGCCGAAGCGGTAGAGCGCCGGACGCTTGGCGGCGAAGGCCCACAGACCCAAACCCCGCACGATCGCCTTGGGCGCCAGGCCGCCCGCGTATTCCACGGCGCGCCAGTGGCGCATGATCCTGGGCAGCGGGATCTTCACCGGACAAACCTCGGCGCAGCGGCCGCAGAAGGTCGAGGCGTTGGCGTGATGTCCGGCCTCGGCGACGCTCATCATGCCCGGATTCAGCGCCGCGCCGATCGGCCCCATATAGGTCGCGCCATAGGCGTGGCCGCCGATGGCGCCGTAGATCGGGCAGTGGTTGATGCAGGCGGAGCAGCGGATGCAGCGCAGCACCTCCTGCGCCTCGGTGCCGAGCAGCTTGGAGCGGCCATTGTCGACCAGCACGACGTGAAAATCCAAAGGCCCATCGTTCTCGCCCAGCCCGCGCTTGCCCGCCATCACGCTGACATAGGTCGAGATCGGCTGCCCGGTCGCCGAGCGCGGCAGAAGACGCAGCAGCACCGCGACGTCGGTCATGTCGGCGACAACTTTCTCGATCCCGGTGACGACGATATGGGTCTTGGGCAAGAGGCGCGTCAGGTCGCCATTGCCTTCATTGGTGACGATGATCGCGGCGCCCTCCTGGGCGCTGAGAAAATTGGCGCCGGTGATGCCGGCGTCGGCCGCTTCGAAATGCCGGCGCAGCACGGCGCGCGCTTCCTGCACCAGCGCGTTGCGCTCCTCCAGGCTGCGCTTGGGATCGAGATCGCCATGCGAAGCGAAGAAGGTCTCCGCCACTTGTTCTTTCGACAAATGGAAAGCCGGCGCGATGATGTGGCTGGGCGGCTCCTTGCGCAGCTGGATGATGTATTCGCCCAGATCGGTTTCCACCGGCACGATGCCGTTGGCTTCGAGGAACGGATTGAGCGCGATCTCCTCCGTCACCATCGACTTGCCCTTGGTCACGGTCTTGGCGCCGGCGTCCTGCAGGATGCCGAGGATCAGCCGCCGCGCTTCGCCGGCGTCTCGCGCCCAATGCACCCTGCCGCCGCGGGCATTGACGCTCGCCTCGAAGGTGACGAGCAATTCGTCCAGATGCGTCACGGCGTAGTCGCGGATCTCCTTGCCGGCATCGCGCAGCGCCTCGAAATCGCCGTAGCGCTGCACCGCCGCCGCGCGTCCGGCGCCGAAATGGGTCTTGAGCCGCCCCAGCGCCGGCTTGAGCAAGGGATCGCTGAGCGCCGCGCGCGCGTTCTCGACGAAGTGGCGCGGGTCCTGGTTCATGTCGCGGATTCGCCCAGCGCCGGCTCGCCGCCCATGTCGGCCAGCACTTCGGCGGCGTGGCGCACGGCGAGCGCCTTGCCTTGCCGCGCCATGCGGCCTTTCAGGTGCAGCAGGCAGCCCAGATCGCCGCCGACCAGCGTGTCGGCGCCGGTGGCGCAGGCATCGGCGATCTTGTCGTCGGCCATGCGCTCGGAGATTTCGGGATACTTGACGCTGAACAGACCGCCGAAGCCGCAGCAGGTCTGTGGATCGGCGATCTCGGCGATGCTGAGGCCGCCGACCGTACCCAGCAGCGCGCGCGGCTCGGCCTTGACGCCCATCTCGCGCAGCGACGAGCAGGAGTCGTGATAGCAGACCTTGTGCGCGTAGGCCGCCGGCACGCTCGTCACGCCGCGCAGCTTGACCAGGAACGACATCAGCTCATGCGTCTTCTGCGCCAGGGCGCGGGCGCGCGGCAGCCATTGCGCGTCGGCCTCGAACATTTCGGGATAGTGCCGCCTGATCATGCCGGCGCAGGAGCCCGACGGCGCCACGACGTAGTCGAAGCCCTCGAACGCCGCGATCACGCCCCGCGCGATCTCTTTGCCATGCGCGTCGGCGCCGGCGTTCCAGGCCGGCTGGCCGCAGCAGGTCTGCGAAGCGGGAACCTCGACATCGCAGCCGGCCTGTTCCAAGAGCTTGACCGCGGCGAAGCCGATCTGCGGCCGCACCAGGTCGACGAGGCAGGTCACGAACAGGCCGACGCGCGGACGCGAACTCATGGATAGACGCGCGATCCCGGCGCGCGCTTGGGCCGCTTGACGCGCGTTCGGGGCAGCTTGGCCGGCACCGCCTCGCCCAGCGAATAGGTGATGTCCTTCAGCGTATCCATCACCGATTGGCGGTCGTTGATGCCGGCGATGCGCTCATAAGGGATCACCTCGCCCAGGCGGATATGGACGTCGCTGCCGATGCGGTCGTGCACTTCCTTGAACAGCAGCGACAGGCGCAGCGTCATCGAGACATGGCTCGCGATCTGGAACAGCCGGCTGTTCTGGCCCGCGAAATAGACCGGCGCGACCGGCGCCTTGGACTGCGCGATCAGCCGCGCCGTCAGGTTCTTCCACTCCGCGTCGGTGGCGCGCTTGTGCCAGATGGTGGGCGTGGTCGAGACGCCGCCGGCCGGGAACACGACCAGGCAGCCACCCTTCATCAGGAAGCTCTTGGCCTCGGCGCGGGTCTTCAGGTTGGTCTTCAGCGCTTCCTCTGTCTCGGCGAAATCGACCGGGAGCAGGAAGGTCTTGACCTCCTCGGCGCGCAGCAGCACGGCGTTGGTCAGCACCCGGAAATCCTTGCGCACGCGCGACACCAGATGGCAGATGATGAGGCCGTCGAGCACGCCGAAGGGATGGTTGGCGACCACGACCAAGGGCCCGGTCCTGGGCCACTGCGCCAGCACGTCCTCGTTCAGCTTGAGCTTGAGCTCCAGCTTGCGGATCGCCGCATCCCAGAAGTCCTCCCCGGGCTGCGGGTTGGCGCGGTTGTCCTCGTAGAGATATTTCAGATAGGGCTGGCCGGTGACGCGCTCGATGATGCGGATGAACAGCCGCTTGAGCGCCGGATCGGCCGGATCGGCGTAGGAAAAGGTGTCGATTTCGGCGGGCGATTCAGCCATGGCGCCAGTTTGTCATGGGTGGCGCGGACAGGCCACAGCGCGAAATCGGCGATTTTGGGGCGGTTACCCGAACCGCCGCTTCAGCCAGTCCACCATGATCCGGTTGACCTGCTCGGGATGCTCCTGCTGGGTCCAGTGGCCGCAATCCTTGATCAGGGCTTTCTCCAGGTCCGGGACGTATTGCTCCATGCCGTCGGCCATGGCGGGCGAGAGCACGATGTCGTCCTCGGCCATGATCATCAGGCCGGGCACGCTCACCTTCTGGGGCAGGTCGGCGCTGATCTCCCAGTTGCGGGTGAAGTTGCGGTACCAGTTGATGCCGCCGGTGAAGCCGGTGCGCGTGAAGGCGTCGACGAAATATTTGAGTTCCTCGGCATTGAGCAGCGGCGCGCCCTGGCCGCCCCAGCTGGTCTCGTCGGCTTCCAGCGCCTTGACGAGGGCGAGGTTGCGCTGCTCCGCCGGCAGCTTGGCATAGTCCGCCGCCTTCATCCCGCTCTTGCGCATGAAGAAGCGCATCGATTTGCCGACATCCTTGGCCAGTGCCGCGTCGGCGGCGCCGGGCTTTTGGAAATAGACGATGTACATCTCCTCGCCGAACACCGCGCGCATCATCGCGATCGGGTCCATCGGTCCGCGCGCGATGAACGGCGTGTTGACGCCGATGTTGCCGCGCACGCGGCTGGGGTGCCACAGCGGCATCTGCCACGACACGATGCCGCCCCAGTCATGGCCGCAGAAGATCGCGCTTTCGAGCTTCAGCGCGTCGAGCAGGCCGGCGAGATCGTCGGTCAAGTGCTTGATGTCATAGCTCGTCACGTCGTCCGGGCGCGAGGTGCGGCCATAGCCGCGCTGGTCCGGCGCGAGGACGCGGAAGCCGGCGGCGGCGAGCGCCGGCAGCTGATGGCGCCAGGAATAGGCGAGCTCGGGAAAGCCGTGGCACAGCACCACCGGCACGCCGTCCTTCGGCCCCGCTTCGTAGACGGCCATGTCGATGCCGTTGGTCTTGATCATTGTCGGTTCGGGGAAGGTCATGGCGGCGTCCTTTAGGCGGCGATGTTCAACAGTTTCAGCATCTGGGCGCGGTCGGGGCCGGCCTTGGGCGGATAGAGGCCGCGCTCGCGCTTGCTCGCCGCCGGCGTCGCCCACATGGCGAGGATGCGCGCCACGATGGCAGGGCGTTTGAGAAACGCGGTCGGCTCGTCCAGCATGTGGAAGACGCGGGAGAGCGCGCGCCCGACCTCGACGTCGCCGCGCTGCGCCGGCA
This sequence comes from uncultured Rhizobium sp., assembly GCA_964465935.1. Lineage (GTDB taxonomy): Bacteria > Pseudomonadota > Alphaproteobacteria > Micropepsales > Micropepsaceae > Rhizomicrobium. Next base: position 1,063 of record CAYXMO010000095.1, on the reverse strand, counting down.
TCAGGCCGTCCTCGGTGAAGCTCTTGGTGAGGCGGGCGCGCAGGCTGGGCTGGTAGTTGGGGTTGCGCTCGTGCTCGGCGCGCCGGATGGCGTTGAGGTCGAGCGACACCATCGAATCGTAATAGGGTCGGATCTGCGCCTTCAATTCGCGCTCATAGGTCTTGGCGCGTTCCATCGGATTGTCCGAGGTATCGAGCGCGGCGCGCAGGATATGGGCCTCGACCACGCCGGAGGAGCAGCCGCGGCCATAGAGCGGATTGGTGCGGATCGCGGCGTCGCCGAGCGGGAAGAAGTTCAGCACCTGCGGCTCGCCGTCCTTCAGGTAGTGGCGCCAGACATTGTTGAGCTCGCCCATCGCGAAGACCTTGGACACCGGCTCGGCGCGCTCGGGATTCATCCAGCGCGCCGCGCCCGGCATCGCCATGCAGATGGCGTCGAAATTCTCCGGCTTCATCACCGCCATGCGCATCTCGGTCTCGATCTCCGGCGTCGCCAGGGTGACCGAGAAGTGCCGGTTGTCGGCGATGAAGACGCCGAATTTGATGTAACCCAGATCGGCGCCGCCGGCCGCGGCCTTGGGATCGCGCGGCGGCTCGTCCTGGCCGTCGCGCAGCTTGTAGTGCCGCGTGTAATAGAGGATGCCGCAAGGGCTCGATTCCTCGCGCACCGCCACGCCTTCGCCGCGCAGCCATTCGGGGAACAGCGTGTTGCGCCCCGACGCGTCGACCACGACGTCGGCATGCATCTCTTCCACCGCGCCGCCGATCTCGACCTTGAGGCCCTCGACGATCAGCTTGCCGCCGTCGCGCCGCGTGACGAGGCCGCGCACGCCGGCATCGTTGACGAAGGTGACGCCGGGCTGGCGCGCCGCATAGCGCCGCATCACCAGCTCCAGCGTGGTGCGGCGGCTGAACAGCAGCTTGAGGTCTTCGTCGCCGATCGCCGGGGCGTATTGGCTCATCTGCGGCGGCGTCAGCCCGTCCTCGAAGCCGAACAGGCGGGTGCCTTCGGCCAGCAGCTCCTTCATCAAATCGGGATAGCGGTCGCGGATCAGCGAGGTGAG
>CAYXMO010000094.1:0-9921 GCA_964465935.1 uncultured Rhizobium sp. | reverse complement strand
GCCAGGAACAGCACCACCGAGGCGATCTCCTCCGGCTCGCCCAGCCGGCCCATCGGCGTGCCGTCGATCCAGCGGCGGTACATCTCGCTCTGCTTGTCGGCGAAGGCGTTGATCGGCGTCGCGATATAGGTCGGCGCCACGGCGTTGACCCGCACGCCGCGCGACGCCCATTCCGCCGCCAGCGAACGCGTCAGGTGGTGCACCGCCGCCTTGGAGGCGTTGTAATAGCTCTGCGCCTGCGGCCGGTTGACGATGAAGCCGCTCATCGAGCCGACATTGACGATGACGCCGCGTCCCGTCGCCAGCATGTGCCGCCCGAACGCCCGCGCGCACCAGAAGGTGCCGTTGAGATTGACGTCGAGGACGTTCAGCCAGTGCTCGTCGGCGACCTCCTCCGCCGGCGTCATGCTGCGCGCGATGCCGGCATTGTTGACCAGGATGTCGATGGCGCCGAGCGCGTCCGCCACCGCCGTCACACGGGCGGAGTCGGTGACGTCCATCGCGATGCCGCGCGCGCCGCCGATTTTCCCCGCCGCGGCCTGGGCCGCATCCTCTTTCAAGTCTGCGATCACGACCGAGGCGCCGGCTTCGGCCAGCGCCGCAGCCACGCAAAAGCCGATGCCGCCGGCGGCGCCGGTGACGAGGGCGGTACGGCCGTCGAGCCGGAATTTCTCCAGGTACATGGAACCTCGCGGGAGTTGTGGTGCGGGTTTGGGGCGCCCGGCCGGCGCGGTCAAGATGCGCTTTGACAGCCAGAGCGCGGCACGCCATGTCTGGCGCCGTGAAACCCCTTCTCCAAACCCTTGCCGGCCAGGCCCTGCCCCGCCCGCCGATCTGGCTGATGCGCCAGGCCGGGCGCTATCTGCCTGAGTACCGGGCGCTGCGCGCCGATGCCGGGAGTTTCATCGACCTCTGCCTCAACCCCGACCTCGCCGCCGAAGTGACGCTGCAGCCGGTGCGGCGCTTCGGCATGGACGGCGCCATCCTGTTCGCCGACATCCTGCTGATCCCCCATGCCCTGGGACAGGCCCTCGACTTCGTCGAGGGCGAAGGGCCACGGCTCGAGCCGATCCGCGATGCCGCCGGACTGGCACGGCTCTCAGAGGCGCGGGCCGCCGAAATCCTCGCCCCGGTATCGCAGACGGTCCGACAAGTGCGCGCCGCCCTGCCCGCCGGCGCCACGCTGATCGGCTTTGCCGGCGCGCCCTGGACGGTGGCGACCTACATGATCGAGGGTCGCGGCAAGACCGACTACGAGAACTGCCGCCGTATGATGTGGGGCGAGCCCAAGCTGTTCGCGGCGCTGCTGGATATCCTGGTCGATGCCACCGCCGCCTATCTCGTCGCCCAGGCCGATGCCGGCGCCGAAGCGCTCAAGCTGTTCGACAGCTGGGCCGGCGCGGTGCCGGCATCGCTGTTCGACCTGGCGGTGATCGAACCCGCCGCGCGCATCGTCAAAGCGGTCAAGGCACAGCATCCGAACATCCCGATCATCGGCCTGCCGCGCGCCGCCGGATCGCATGTCGCGCGCTATGCCGCGGGCACCGGCGTCGATGCGGTGGGGATCGACCACATGACCGATCTGGGCGCCGCCGCCGCGACGCTGCCCGCCCATGTCGCAACCCAGGGCAATCTCGACCCCATGCTGCTCATGGTCGGCGGCGATGCGATGGAAGGTGAGGCCCGCCGCATCGTTACCGCGATGGCGGGCCGGCCGCACATCTTCAACCTCGGCCACGGCGTGCTGCAGCACACGCCGCCGGAGCACGTCGCGCGGCTGGTCGATATCGTCAAGGGCCGCTGACCGAAGCGCTATTGCTCGAGCGCGCGGCGCCGGACACGGTCCAGCGCCTGCAGGATTTCCTTGCGGTTGGCGGCGAGCTTGGCCCAGCGCGGCAGGCGCGCGGTGATGGCGCGGTTGCGGATGCCGCGGTCGACGGCGACCTGGCGATGCTCCGCCTTGATGTACTCCGCGACATAGTCGATGTGCGCCAGGTTATAGAAGCGAAGCTCGCCGTGACGCGTCGCGGCGCGCAGCCGCAATTTTAGGCCCATGGCCGGAACGGACCAGGCCGAGAACGCCTGATCGCGGGTGAAGCCGCAATGGACGCAGACGGCGCGCCGGGGGCCGTGCATCAGGTCGCGCTGCGACGCCACCGGCGCGCGCGGACGCACGATCGCGGCGGCGGCGCATTTGGGGCAATCGACCACGATCTCGTACAGGAAGTCCGAGTCGAGCTTGGTTTGCATCGGCATGGCTGTCCATACCGGCTGGCGCCGGCACGGACAACCCATCGCCGACACCGCGCCGCTAATGGACGTCGTCGTAGATCGGTGCCGTCCGCCTGGGGAACTCGCCGTCATGCGGCACCAGCTTGCGGTAGAGATGCCAGGTCGCGTGCCCGAGCACCGGGATGACCACGATCAGCCCGACGAAGAACGGCAGCGAGCCCAGCACCAGCCCGGCGGCGACGATGAAGCCCCACAGCGCCACCGGAACCGGGTTGGCGAGCACGGCGCGCACCGAAGTGCGGATCGCGGTGTCGAGGCCGGCGTCGCGGTCGAGCAGCAGCGGGAACGACACCAGGCTGATCGTCATCGCCAGCAGCGCGAACAGGAAGCCGACGCCGACGCCCAGCACGATCATCGCCCGGCCGCCCGGCGTCGCGAACACGTCATGGGCGAATTGCTGCAGCGAGACGATGGGCGCGGCGCCGAAGGTATTGAGATAGATCGCCCAGGCGACCCCCAACCAAACGAGGAAGATGCCGATCAGCATGGCGCCGAGCACCGCGATGCCGCCGATCGCCGGCGCTTTGAAGACGTCGAAAGCGTTGGTCCAGCGCACCTCGACGCCGAGCTCGCGCAGCCGGCTCATCTCGTAGAGGCCGATGGCGGCGAAGGGACCGAGGATCGCGAAGCCCGAGGCCAGCGGGAACAGCAGCGGCAGCAGGTCCATGCCGAAGGCGACCCGGGTCAGCACCAGCCCGACCGCGGCATAGACGATGCCGAGGAACAGCACGTCGGTGCGATAGGCCTCGAAATCGGCGAAGCCCTTGCGCAGCGCCTCGCGCAGGTCGGAGACGGCGATGCGTTGCACCGCCGGCGCCGGCGAATGGGCGGTGTCCTGCATGTGATGGATCGACTCGCCGGCGGACCGCAGGACATGCGCCGCGCCGACCAGCTGGGCGCCGCTCCACTCGATGGGATTTCTGATCGTCATGGTGATCCTCCCGAAATTTCCGTTTCGGGTTGAAGGATCGCTGATGGCCAGGCGGCCGCCCCGTCGCCGTCGGTCACGAGAAACCCCGCAACCTTGGATTGGGGCGGATCATACGCCGCTTTGCCGCCGCGACCAACCGGCCGCGGTTCAGCGCCGCGGCCGGCGCGCCTTCTTCTTGACCGCCTTTTTCGCGGCCTTTTTGGTCTTCTTGCTCTTGCCCTTGGCGGGCACCGTCTTCTTCTTCGGCTTGTTCGGTTTCTTGGGCTTGCCCGAACCGCTGCCGCCGCCATTACCGCTATCGCCGCCGGAACCTTCCACGCAATCGGGCAGCGCGAGCTTGCCGCCGGCGCCCGTCGACACCTGGTCGAGACGGTAGGACGGCACGAAGCACTTCAAGCGGTAGAGCTTCTCCATATCGGCATAGTCGAATTTGGTGCCGGCGAAGTTGGGCTTGCCGCCGGCGTCCCACGCCGCCTCCCAGATTCGCGCCAGCGTCGCGGCGCTGTCCTTCATGCATTGCGCGGTCTGCTTCTGGAACGCCTTCCACATCGCCTCGGCCTGGCCTTTGCCGGCGTTGGCGTTGAACAGGTCGACGATGTCGAGCGGCGGCAGCCGCTCGACGGTGCGCCGCATCAGTTCGGTCATCGCGAAGGCGGCGTCCTGGCCGGTCGCCTTGGCGCCGGGCGCCGCCAGCGGCGCGACGTCGTCGATGCTGGCATCGGCGATGAGCGGGATCAGCTCCTTGCCGAAGCGTCCGATCATGTTGGTTTCGTAGACGCTGTGGACCTTCTTCTGCGCCGCATTGGTCATGTCGCGGCCGTGATGGTACTGCGAGACGTGCAGCGGCTGGCCGGCGTCGCCGACATAATGGGCCATCAGGCCGCCGGCGGTGACGAAGCGCAACTCGTCGCCGGCGGCGGCGTATGTCACCATCTCGTCGAACATCTGCCAGACGCGGAACGGCAGCGCGCCGCGCCGGTCCTCGCCGATGCCGGCATAGTATTTGTTCCAGTTTTCCGGCGTGACGTCCTCTTTCTTGGCCGAGATGTCGAGCAGGGTGCGGCCATCGGGGCCCGGCTTGTCCATGTCGGCGAAGTGATTGGACTCGTCGAGCTTGCGGGTGTTGCGCCACACCAGGTCGGCGACGTCGGCCAGCGGCGCGAAGCCGTCGCTTCCCGTCTTCGCGGTCCATTTCGCCAGGGCGCTGTCGGGCAGGCCGATATTGTCGGCGTTCGCCGTCATCGCGGCCGCCAGCTTGGAATAGCTCGCATCGATCAGCTCGCAGGCATAGGCGCCGATCTTGGTGTGGCCCCATTCGCCCCAATATTCGGTATGGCCGGTGTTCCAGTCGCAGATCAGCTCGACGTCGAGTTCGCGGCAGACGGTCGACAGGCAGGTCGCCAGCGCGAGCTGGGTGGAGTGCATCGCGCCGGGCGCCAAAAGGACCTGACCGCCCCATTCCATGGCGAACGGCCGGCGCCGCGGCGCGCCGGCGGCGTTGCGCGGCGGCGCAGTCCCGGCGGCAGGGTCCGGATCCATGAACCACAGCGTGCCGGAATCGCCGGGGAAATTGTTGACCGCAGACCGCGCGTCGCGCGGGCCGATCGCGAAGTCGCTGACATACTCATAGCCGCCCACCGTCTTGTAGCGGTAGAACAGCGCCACGATGCGCCCCGCCATCGGGCCGCTGACCGCGCCGAACGCGGACACCGGACAGCCGATGAGGTCCAGGCTGAAGGAGTCGACGCTGAGGTCCAGCAGGGTGTCGATCTCGCCCATGCCGTAGACCTGCGCCGTCCAGCCCAGCACCGAGTCGATCCGGATCAGGCCGGCATCGAGATTGGCGTAGACGTGCTCGCCGGGCCATCCGGGATAGACGGCGGCGAATTTCTTCTTGCCCAGCTGGTGCTTGTAGCTGACGCCGACGCGCGCGCCGTCCTGCTTATGGGCGGCGAAAATCGCGCGCCCCGGCTCGCCGGTGACGTGGCGGTTGGTCAGCGCGTAGACCGAATCGCCATCGGTCACCAGGCAGCCGATCGAGCCGACATGCGTCTTGCCCTGGACCTCGGCGCTGACCGGATAGCCGCCGCCCATCAGGTCGCTGTTGTATTGCGGGCGCGGCGGCAGGTCGGGAACCGAGCTGTCGGGATCGACCTCGACGACGCAGGTCGGCACCACCCGGCCGTCGGGCAGATAGAGCCGCGGCGGCACCAGGTTGCGCGCGGCCTCGTCCTTGAACTTGTCCTTGTCCTTCCAGCGCTCGACGAACACCAGGATGCAGGGCCACGACCAGTCCTGGACCGACGAATTGTCGAGGCGGCGCGGCTCGCGCGGCGCCTTGCGCCCGGCGCCGGCATTGCGCGGCTCGCCGTCGCGGATCAGATAGCGCCCGACCGCCGTGGCGTAGACGCCATCGAGATGCGCCAGGTGCACGTGATAGGCCTCGCGCGCGTCGAGCAGGTCCTTGATCGAAAGCGACGAGAATTTCTTTTCGACGGCGTCCATCGGCCCCTCCCAAGGCGGTTGCGAACAACAGGCGAGGATCGATTACGCCGACTGCGCCTCGAACGGGTACACATGCGGGGGCGCGGCGGGACGGGCCGCGCGACACGACTGAGGAATGCGATACCGGCAGGATAACGAACGTCCCAGGCGCGGAGTTTTACCAGACCGCGCCTGCAATCGGAAGTATATTCGCCGTCACTCCGCCGCGATCGAGACCGTTCGCCCCTGGTCCTTGAAGTTGATCGCCTGGAGGTAGCGGATGCCTTCTTCGGCGATGTCGTCGCCGACCATGCGCGTGCCTTCGGCCGAAAGCTCGTCCATGTCGATATACATCGCATAGAAGCCGCGGGTGCGTGCCGTGATCAGTCCGGCGTTGAGCAAGGTCTTGATCAGGACGCGGAAGACGTTGGTCTCGCCCTTGAAGCGCTTGGAGGGATCGCGGCCTTTGCGCCGCTCCATGATGTCGGCGATCACGCGCTCAGGATCGAGGCCGAACTCGCTGTAGATCACCTGCTGCTGCGCCGGCGAGCCGTTGTTGAAGAGCAGCGACTGGGCGCAATGCGCCGCCCAGTCCTCGACCAGATTGCGCTCGCTTTCGCTGAGCTTGGGGATGGTCTTGTCGGCCCAGATCTTGCCGAATTTGTGGTGGAAGGCCTCGTCGGTCATCACCAGCTGGAACAGCTTGCGCGCCAACGGATCGCGGTTGTAGCGAAAGCCGTTGGCGAAGGCGCCCATCGCGAGGCCCTCGACCAGCATCTGCATGCCGATGATCTTCTTGTAGACCGCCGGGCTCTCGATGATCTCGATCAGGAGCGCCTTGAGCGCGGCGCCGCACGGCACCGGGCGGCCCCAGCGCGACTTGATGTATTTGGCGAAGGCGGTGACGTGGCGCGCTTCCTCGCGCGTCTGGTTGGCGGCGTATTCCTGCGCCCCCTGGTCCTTGAGCACATGGCACAGCGACGCCGACAGGTTCAGCGCCCCCTGCTCGCCATGCAGGATCGAGGAGAAATTCCACAGCTGCATGTAGTTGATGAAGCGGATCTTCTCCTTGGGGTCCTTCAGCTTCTCGGCGATATAGGGCAGGCGCAGCAGCGGCTGCTGCTCCTCGGGCATCAACGCTTCGTTCTCGAGATTGAAGGGTTCGTCGAAGTCGATGTATTTCTTGTCCAGCGGGTCCCAGAAATGGTCGTGGGTCGCGCTGATGATCTTGTCGAACGCGGTCGAGCGCTGCTCGTAACGGTCGAGCTCGATCATCGAGTCGAAATCGTCGGGCGCCACCGCGCCGTACATCTGGTCCTTGGTGATGTTGCTGTCGGTCATGGCGTTTCTCCCAGGCGTCTCAATATAGCAGTTCGTGGCACAGATAACCTCTCCCGTTTGCGGGAGAGGTCGAAATCGCGGAGCGATTTCGGGTGAGGGCGAGGCGGCATGCCCTCACCCGTCTCGCTTTGCTCGCCGACCTCTCCCGCACGCGGGAGAGGTTAATTCGGGTCTCATTTCACGCCTCCGAGCAAGCTGTTTTCTCCCGTCAGCATCAGCTTGTGAAACCGTTCGCCCATCCGGCGGTAGCCGGCGGTGTTGGGGTGCAGCTCGTCCGGCAGGTCGGCGCGGTCGTCCGGGCCGAACAGTTCCAGACCGGAAAGGTAGCGGATGTGGCGGTCGCCGGTCTTCAGCCGTGCCGCCACGACGTCTTCCAGCAGCGCGCGCATGCGCACCAGCGACGGTCCGCCCAGGCTGCCGACCTCTTCGCGCGGCGGCGACCAGATCGGCGACACCACCACGAGCGGCGTCGCGGCGTGCTTCTCGCGAATGATCGAGAGCATGGCATGGGCGCTGTCGAGGAAGGTGCGCTCCTTGAGCAGGCCCTCGCCATGCACATTGATGCCGAGCTTGAGCACGATGGCGTCGGCCTTGCTGTCGCGGATGATGCGCGCCGCCAGACCGCTGAGCAGGCACGACCCCGCCCAGCCGAGATTGGTATGCGCCGCGTTCGCCAGCCGCGCCGCGACCGCCGGCCAGGCGCCGGCGGCGGTGTCGGCCTCCATGCAATGGGTGATCGAGCTGCCGTGGAACAGCAGGCGCTTGCGCGTATCGGGCCAGGGCGTGCAGGTGGCGCCGCCGTCGACGGCGAACCCGGTCAGCGACACGGTCGCCGATTGCGGCAGCCACAGCTCGATGTCCTTCTCGCCGTCCGGCAGGTTCTCGAACGCCAGCGTCGCGCGCTCGTCGCCGACCAGGCCGCCATCGGCCGTCAGCGCCGCGCCGCCGGTCACGCTCTGGCGCGCGAAGGACGTGCCGCCGACGAACAGGTCCCACGGCGCCGGCCGCGGCTCGCCGCCGAACGCCGCGACGCGCTGGTTCATCGCCAGCCTCAGCGTCCGCGTGTCCGTCCGCAGCCGCAGCCGCACGCCGGACGGCGCCGAGGCGACCCAGCGCGTGAAGGGATCGTAGAACGGCGCCTCCGCCGCCGGATAGCGCAGCGGCTGGGTCGAATCCGCCCGCCGCCGCACATCGACATGACCTTCCAGCAGGCGCTCGACATCGGCGAGAGGCAGCGCCTGCATGACGGTCAATTCCGCTTCGGGATCACGACGTGAAGATGCTCATAGCCCTTCACGAAGGTCGAATAGGTCCGCTTGGGCTCGGCCACGACATCGATCTGCGGGAAGCGTTTCATGATCTCTTCCCAGATGATCTGCAGCTGCAGTTCCGCCAGCCGGTTGCCGACGCAGCGGTGGATGCCGAAGCCGAAGGAGATGTGGCGGCGCGGATTCTCGCGGTCGATGATGTAGTCGTTGGGCCGCTCGATCACGGTGTCGTCGCGGTTGCCCGAGACGTACCACATCACGACCTTGTCGCCCTTCTTGATCTGCTTGCCCTGGAACTCGAAATCCTGGATCGCGGTGCGCCGCATATGGGCGAGCGGAGTCTGCCAGCGGATCGTTTCCGACACCATCGAGGGGATGAGATCGGGATTGTCGCGCAGCTTCTGGTACTGGTCGGGATGCTGGTTCAGCGCCACGACGCTGCCGGTGATGGTGTTGCGCGTGGTGTCGTTGCCGCCGACCGTGAGCAGCACGACGTTGCCGAAATATTCGCGCGGCTCCATGTTCCGCGTCGCCGGATTGTGCGCCAGCATCGAGATCAGATCGCCCTTGACCTCCGTCGCGTTGACGCGCTCGTTCCACAGCTCGGTGAAGCGGGCGTGAAACCGCTGCAACTCCATCATCTTCTCTTCGAGCGTGTCGATGATGCCGTGGCCGGGCGCCGCGGTGACGATGTCGGACCAGCGCGCGAGCTGGCGGCGCTCGTCCTGCGGCAGGTCGAACAGCGTGGCCAGCGTCATCGCGGTGAGCTCGATCGACACCTTGTCGACCCAGTCGAACGGCTCGCCGATCGGCAGGCCGTCGAGGATCTTGCCGGCGCGCTCGCGGATCAGGGGCGCGAGATATTGCAGGTTCGCGGGGCTGACGACCGGCGTCACCACCTTGCGCTGGATGTCGTGCTTGGGCGGGTCCATGGCGATGAACATCGGCAGCGGGTCCTGGTTCGCGGCGCCGCCGCCGATGGTGATGCCGCCATGGGTGAACTCGGAGCTGAACACCTGGTGGTTGGTGTCGACCGCCATGATGTCGTTGTATTTGGTGATCGACCAATAGGGCCCGAACTCGCTCTCGGCGGTGTAGTGGACCGGGTCTTCCTTGCGCAGGCGCTCCAGATAGGGCCACAGCGTGTCGGTCTGAAACAGAATGGGCTGGGCGGGATTGAGCTTGTCCAGCGGCAGCGCATAGGCGGCGTCGCGCGCGGCCTTCAGGTCGTCCTTGACGGCGATGTTCATGATCTTACTCCTTCACCGGCTTAATGCTGGCTGTGCGGCATGCGCACCACCAGCCCGTCCAATTCCTGGGTGACCTTGATCTGGCAGCTGAGCCGGCTGTTCGGCTGAATTTCCGGCGCGAAGTCGAGCATGGTTTCTTCCATGTCGCTCTTGGGCGGGATCTTGGCGGCCATTGCCGGGTCGTCGACGAAGACGTGACAGGTGGCGCAGGCGCAGGCACCGCCGCAATCGGCGTCGATCCCGGGGATCATGTTCTTCACCGCGCCTTCCATCACGGACCAGCCTTCGGGCACCTCCGCCTCGTGCTCTTTGCCGTTGTGCTCGATGTATTTGATCTTGGGCATGTGTCCGTTCT
>CAYXMO010000093.1:0-9964 GCA_964465935.1 uncultured Rhizobium sp. | reverse complement strand
CCGATCACCGCAGCGTCCTTGACCGAGGGATGTTCGAGGAGCGCGGCCTCGACCTCGGCGCAATAGACGTTCTCGCCGCCGCGGATGATGACGTCCTTCTTGCGGTCGACGACATAGTAAAGCCCTTCGCTGTCGTGATAGCCCAGATCGCCGGAGCGGAACCACCCGCCGCCGAACGCCGCCTCGGTCGCTTGCGGATTCTGCCAATAGCCGGGGATGACGTTGGGACCGCGCAGCCAGATCTCGCCGACCGCGCCGCTGGGCACGTCCTTGCCGTTGTCGTCGACGATCCGCGCCTGACAGGTCGGCACCGGGCGGCCGATGGAATCGGGATGGGCGAGATATTCCAGGCCGCCATTGGTGATCACGGCGCTCGTGGTTTCGGTAAGGCCGTAGCCATTGCCCGGCATCGCCTTGGAGTCGAATTGCTTGCCGATCTGGCGGATGAGGTCGGGCGGCACCGATGCGCCGCCCGACGCGATGCCGATCAAGGACGAGACGTCGGCCCCGCTGGCGCGCGCCGCTTCGAGCAATTGGCGCACGACGATGGGGACGCCGGCGACGCTCATCAGCTTGTGGTGCGAGACCAGCCGCACCGCTTCGGCCGGGTCCCATTTGTACATCAGCGCCATCTTGGCGCCGATCGCAGTGCCCATGTAGAGGCCGCTGAGACCGCCGATATGGAAGAACGGGAAGGTCTGCAGCACCGCGGGTTGCGGCGCGCCGGGCGGCGGCGGACCGAAATCGCCCAGCAAGCCGCGCGCCACGGCGCCGGCAAGCAGCGAGTTCATGATGTTGGTGACGTGGTTGCGCTGAGTCGCGGCCGCGCCCTTGGGCTTACCCGTGGTGCCGGAGGTGTAGAGGATGGTGCAGTAGTCGTCCGGCGCGATCTCAGCCGGCGGCAATTCGCGCGCTTCGCCTTTCGTCGCCATGGCGAAGTCGATGCCGCCGCCGCCCTGGCCCTCCCGGCGCGCCACGACGACGGCCCTGAACGATTTGCCCGGCAGAAACGGCGCGATGCGCTGCAGCCGCTCGCCATCGATCAAGAGCGCGGCTGGTGTGGAATCGTCGAGCGCGAATTCGATCTCCGGTCCCGTCCACCAGGCATTGAGCGCCACCGCGACGGCGCCGAGCGCCTGGACCGCCCAGAACGAGATCATCCATTCGGGATAGTTGCGCATGCCGATGGCGACGCGGTCGCCTTTTACGACGCCGGCTTGGCGCAGGAAATGCGCCAGGGATGCGACGCGCGCGAAATGCTCGGCGAAGCTCAGCGTTTCGTCGCCATAGATCAGGAAGGTCTTGTCGCCATGGGTGCGCGACATCTCCAGCACCGCGCGCATCGCCGGCGGCGCGTTCTTGTAGATCTTGATCGGATAGCCGAGCGAGGTGTCCTCGACGAGCTCGAATTGTTGACCCGGCGCGGTCAGGCGGGCGATCACTTCGCTGCGTGCGGTCATGGGCAGTTCTCCCGAGAACCGCATTCAAAAGCGGGGCGCACGCCAAATGCAATCCTGCCGCTAGGGGATGTTGCCGGCGCGAATTGACAGGGCAAGCGCCCGGCGGCCTAGTTGCGGCGCTCTTATCGGATCTGTGCGATGGCGAAATCGACGGACTGGCTGGCGCCGGCCCTCACTTACGTCCAGGACTGGCTCGGCTTTCAAATGCGCCAGAGCGAGCAGCCCGGCTGCGTCCTCGCCATCGCGCAGGGCGGCAAAATCGTGCTCGACACCGCCTTCGGCCACGCCAACGCGCTGACCGGCGAGACGCTGACGCCGGCGCATCGCTTTCGCGTCGCCTCGCATTCCAAATCCTTCACCGCGGCGGCGATCCTGAAGCTGCGCGAGCGCGGCAAGCTGAAGCTCGACGATCCGGCGGGCAAATATGTGCAAGGCCTGCATCCCGCCATCGCCGCGGCGACGATTTCGCAGCTGCTGTCGCACAGCGCCGGCATCTTCCGCGACGGCGAGGACTCGCCCTATTGGCAGGGCCGTGCGCCGTTCTCGGACGAGGCCAAGCTGCGCCGCGACTTAAAGCTGCCGCCCACCATCGACGCCAATACGCGGCTCAAATATTCCAACCACGGCTTCGCACTCGCCGGCCTGATCATCGAGGCGATCGCCGGCGAAAGCTTCGCGGATTTCGTGGCGCGCGAGATCGTGGCACCCGCCGGCCTCACCCACACCACGCCCGACGTCCCGCTGCCCAAAGGCGCCAAGCTCGCGGGCGGGCACAGCGGCAAGACGCTGCTGCGGCGGCGCGTAATGTTTCCCGGCAATCAATCAACCCATGCGCTGGCGGCGGCGACCGGTTTCGTCAGCACCGCGTCGGACCTCTGCCGCTTCTTCGGCCAGCTCGATCCCAAGGCCAAGACCAGCGTGCTGTCGGTGCAGAGCCGGCGCGAGATGGTGCGGCCGCAATGGCGCGACGCCTATTCCGCCATCGACACCGGTTACGGCCTGGGCATCATCACCGGCGCCTTCGCGGGCTGGGACTGGTTCGGCCACAGCGGCGGCTTCCAAGGCTATCTCACCCGCACCTCGGTGGTGCCGGCGCATGGCATCGTGGTGTCGCTGCTGACCAACGCCTCCGACGGGCTGTCGGCCTTATGGTCGGACGGCGTGCTGCACATCCTCTCCACGTTCCACAAGCACGGCGCGCCCGAGGCGAAGCTGCGCGACTGGACGGGTCGGTGGTGGAGCGCCTGGGGCGCGACCGATCTGGTGCCGATGGGGACCAAGGTGCTGTGCGCCCTGCCCGGCCTGGCGACACCGTTCCTGAAAGTCAGCGAGCTTGAGGTGACGGGCACGGACATGGCGCGCATCGCGCAGGCCGGCGCCTTCGGCAATTGCGGCGAGCCCGCGTCGCTGGTGCGCCGCAACGGCAAAGTCGTGGAAGTGCGGCTCGGCTCCGGCCGCCTCGTATCCGAGACGGCACTCAAGAAAGAGATGCTGGCGCGCTACGGGCGCTGAACCCTACTCCGCCGCGATCGCTTCGGGCTTGTTGCTGTTGGCCGCCACCGGGTGCGGCTTTTCGAGCTGCATCGTGCCGTCGTCGATTCTGCCGTAGCGCAGCGTGATCATGTCGAGGGCGTAGTTCTGGTACAGCCGCCACGGCTTGACCGCGCCTTGCTTGGGCAGCACGTCCTTGGCGCGCTGGACATAGCCGGACGAGAAATCGAGCCACGGCATTTCGGCGACGGATGGATCGCTCTTGGGCGTCGCGATGGGCGTGCCCTTCTTGTCCATGTGGTTGAGCAGGCGGCAGACATATTCGCAGGTCAGGTCGCATTTCAGCGTCCACGACGCATTGGTGTAGCCGAAGGAGGACGCGAGATTGGGCACGTCGCTGTACATCATGCCCTTGTAGCTCATGGTCTTGGCCATGGCTTTGGTCTCGCCGTCGACCGTGACGGCCATGCCGCCGAGCAGTTCGAGTTTCAGTCCCGTGGCGGTGACGATGATGTCGGCTTCCAGCTCCTGGCCGGATTTGAGCGCGATGCCCTTGGGCGTGAAGCGCTCGATCTCAGCGGTGACGACCGAGGCGCTGCCGTCTTTCAGCGCGTTGAACAGATCGCTGTCGGGCACCAGGCACAGCCGCTGGTCCCACGGATTGTAGCGCGGCGTGAAATGCGTCGCGACGTCGTAGTCGGGGCCGAGCTCCTTCTTCACCATGCCGATCAGGTTCTGCTTGGTCTTCTCCGGGTTCTTGCGCGCCAGCCGGAAGAACAGCATCCCGAACAGCACGTTGCGCCAGCGCGTGATGCCGTAGGCGAGCATCGGCGGCAGCTTGGCGCGCAGCCAGTTGGCCATCGAATCTTCCGCCGGGCGCGACACGACATAGGTCGGCGAGCGCTGCAGCATCGTGACATGCGCCGCCTGCTTCGCCATCTCGGGGACCAGCGTCACCGCGGTGGCGCCGCTGCCGATCACCACGACCTTCTTGCCCGTATAGTCGAGGTCTTCGGGCCATTTCTGCGGATGCACGATCTGGCCGGCGAAACTCTCGGCGCCGGAGAACTCCGGCGTGTAGCCGCCGCTATAGGCGTAGTAGCCGGCGCACATGAAGAGGAAGTTGCAGGTGAAGCGCGCGATGCCGCCGGCGCTTTCGGCTTCGACCGTCCAGCGCGCGGTCTCGCTCGACCACGAGGCGCGCTTGACCTGATGGTGGTAGCGGATGTGCTTGTCGATGCCGTTCTCCGACGCGGTGGTGCGGACATAGGAGCGGATCGAAGGACCGTCGGCGATCGCCTTGGCTTCGCGCCACGGCTTGAAGGCATAGCCCAGCGTGTACATGTCGCTGTCGGAGCGGATGCCGGGATAGCGGAACAGATCCCAGGTGCCGCCGATGGCGTCGCGGCCTTCCAGGACGACGTAGGTCTTGCTTGGGCAGTTGGTCTTGAGGTGATAGGCGGCGCCGATGCCGGAAAGACCGGCCCCCACGATCATGACGTCGAAATGTTCCATGGCGACCCACCCCGCACTTTCCGCAGCGGTCGTCGCACATCTCACCAGAAATGACAAGTTGTCAGTTCAAGATGCCCACTGCGCCTTGAGCTCGGCTTCGCTGCCTTGGAACTTGTCGCAATCCAGGTTTCCGGCGCTGTTTCCCGGGATCCCGGGGCAGGTGCGAGGCCCTGGCCCCGCCGTGCCGTCGGTGTATTGCCACAGCCAATAGGTCGACCAGCTCGCTTGCACGCTGGGCGTATTGCCGTACTGCGCCAGACACAGCCGGTGACTGCCGAAATAGGCGTCCTTGGTCGAGCCCAGCGTCGATTTGATCAGGCTGCCCGAATACAGCACCGCCTTGCGGCCGAGCTTGGCCTCGATGCCTTGCAGGAACTGGCGGGCGCCGTCGAGCGTCATCTGGCCGCCGGTGTCCTGTTCGTAATCGAGCGCGACCAGCGTGTTGGCGTCCGGCTTGGCGAAGTTCAGGAAGTTGTCGACCTGCGCATCGATCGGCGCGTCGGTGCCCCAGTGATAGGCGCCCCACAGAAGGCCGGCCGCCGCCGCGTCCTGGCGCCGCTGCGCGTAGGCCGAGTCGGTGCCGGACTCGCCGGTGGTCGCTTTGTGGATGAGACCGCGCAATCCGGCAGCGTAAGCCTGCGAGAAGCTGGTGACGCTGTTGCCGTGATAGATGTCGACGACCAGGGGCGCGGTGGCCGCCGCCGCCGAAGAGGTGGTGGCGAACGTCAACGGGCCGCAGCCGCCGGACCAGACATAGGCGTCGGCTTCGATCTGGTACCAGTCGTCGTTGCCGCTCACCTCGTCGCCGTTGACCTGGGCCAGGACTGTGACCGCCGTGCCGGTATCGAGCGTGCGCAGCACCGGTGCGCTGGTGCTGGCGGCGCCCTGGCGGACATTGACTCGTGTGGTCGTGATCGCCGTGCCAGTCGTCATGTCCCTCTCCACAGTAAAACCGAATCGAATATTAGCGCTTTTTTGCGACAGGACATCCTCGATCCCGTGACGATGCCGCTCTTCGCAGCGCGCACCGGACACTGCATGCTGCCGCCGCGATGCCGGCGCGGCCGGCCTGGGAGACATCATGGTCCGCGTCTGGCTTGCTTCTCTGTGCCTGGCCTTAGGTTTGTGCGGCGCGGCTGCGGCGGCGCCGCGGCCCTGGCTGGACAAATCCTTGCCGCCCGACGCGCGCGCCGATCTGCTGCAGGCGAAGATGACGCGGGAGGAGCAGCTCCTGCTGCTCAAGGGCTATTTCGGCGCCAACACGCGGCTGACCTGGATCAAGCCGGCACCCAAGAAGTTCCAGCCGCTGCTGCCCGGCTCCGCCGGCTTCGTGCCGGGGATCGCGCGGCTGGGCATCCCGCCGCTGCGCGAGACCGACGCCGGCGCCGGCATCGGCAACAAGACCTGGATGCGGGCCGGCGACACCGCGACGGCCTTTCCCTCCGGCATCGCCAACGCCGCGACGTGGAATCCCGACGTGGTCTTCGCGGGTGGCGCCGGGATCGGCGCCGAAGCGCGGGCGCGCGGCTACAACGTCGTGCTCGCCGGCGGCATCAACCTGGCGCGCGAGCCGCGCGGCGGGCGTACCTTCGAATATGCCGGCGAGGACCCGCTCCTCGCCGGCACCATCGTCGGCGCCCAGATCGCCGGCATCCAGAGCCGGCATGTGATCTCGACCATCAAGCATTTCGTGCTCAACGCTTCGGAGATCGGGCGCGGCGTGCTGAGCGCCAACATCGGCGAGGCGCCGCTGCGCGAATCCGACCTGCTGGCATTCGAGATCGGGATCGAACGCGGCGCTCCCGGCGCGGTGATGTGCGGCTACAACCGCGTCAACGGCGTCTATGCCTGCGAGAACGAACTTCTCCTCAACAAGGTCCTGAAGCACGACTGGGCTTATCCCGGCTTCGTGCTGTCGGATTGGGGCGGCGTGCATTCCACGGCCGCGTCGGCGAATGCAGGGCTCGACCAGGAATCGGCGTCGGGCTTCGACAAGCAGGAATTCTTCGGCGCACCGTTTGCCCAGGCGCTGGCCGACGGCAGCATCGGCGAGGCGCGGCTGCGCGACATGGTGCATCGCATCCTGCGGTCGATGTTCGCGAACGGGCTGATGGACGATCCGCCCAAGCCGCGCAAGACGCCGCTGCAGCTCGCCGCGGCTCAGCGCAGCGCCGAGGAAGCCATCGTGCTGCTGAAGAACGGCGGCGGCCTCCTGCCGCTGGCGCGCGCGGCGCAGAGCATTGTGGTGATCGGCGCGCATGCCGATATCGGGATGCTGTCGGGCGGTGGCTCGTCGCAAGTGGTGCCGACCGGCCATGTCGCGGGCAACGAGTTCTATCCCGGCGGCGCGATCCGCAGCTTCGCCAACGGCGCGCGCATCGTGCCGGTGGACCCGTATTATTACGATCCGCCGTCGCCGGCCGCGGCCATCGCAGCAGCGGCGCCGCAGGCCACCGTGCGCTTCCTCGACGAAGGCCCCATCGACGACATCGCGCGGCAAGCGGCGAGCGCCGACATCGTCATCGTCTTCGCCGAGCAATGGATGGCCGAGGACGACGACATGCCCGGCTTGTCGCTGCCGGGCAAACAGAACGCGCTGATCGCCGCGGTCGCGGCGGCGAACCCGCACACCATCGTGGTGCTGGAAACCGGCGGCCCGGTGACGATGCCGTGGCTGGACGCGGTGCCGGCGGTGCTCGAGGCGTGGTATCCGGGCAGCGGCGGCGCGGCGGCGCTGACCCGCATCCTGTTCGGCGACGTCAATCCGTCGGGACGCTTGCCGATCACTTTTCCCAGCAGCGAAGACCAGCTCGTCCGCGCCACGCTGCCCGACGGCAGTTTGCGCTTCACCCCGTTCGACATCGATTATGCGGAAGGCGCAGACGTCGGCTATCGCTGGTTTGAGCGCCAGCACCTGACGCCGCTGTTTCCCTTCGGCTACGGCCTCTCCTACACGACGTTCGCGGCGAGCGGGTTTGCGGTCGACGGCGGCGACGCGGTCACGGCGCACGTGACGATAACCAATACTGGCGCGCGGGCCGGTGCCGAAACCGCGCAACTCTATGCGACGCCGCCGGACGGCGGACCGGCGCAGCTGGTCGGCTTCACCAAGATCGCGCTCGCACCCGGCGAGAGCCGGACCGTATCCATCGCCGCCGAGCCGCGCCTGCTGGCCCGCTTCGACGCGGCGGCAGGGCTGTGGCGCATCGCAGGCGGCAGCTACACGCTCAGCATCCGGCGCTCGGCGACCGATATCGTCGCCAGCGCACCCGTGACGCTGGCGGCGCGCGACATCAAGCCCTGAAATCCTGCGGCAAGTCCGCCCGGCGGCGGCGAATTTCCCCGGCGCGGCACAAGGCCTAAGATGCGGTGAGCCATCGGATGGAGACGCGCCCATGAGCACCGACAAGGACATCGTCTTCGCGGCCGCAGGCGGCAGCGAGCTCAAGCTCGATATCGTGCGCCCGGCCAAGCCGAACGGTCTTGGCATCCTGTTCGTGCATGGCGGCGGCTGGCGCCAGGGCACGCGCGACATGATGACGCCGATCGCGCAGGAGATGGCGGGCCATGGCTACACCGGGATCATTTCGCAGTATCGCTTGAACGTGCCGCCGCACTCGGTGTGGCCGGCGCATATCCACGACGTCAAAGCGGCGATCCGCTGGACTCGCGCTCACGCCACCGCGTTGAACATCGATCCGGAGCGCATCGTGCTCTGGGGCTCCTCCGCCGGCGCCCATCTGGTGCTGCTGGCCGCCGGCACGCCGGACGATCCGCGCTTCGAAGGCGATGTCGGCGTCACCGGCGTGTCGACCAAGGTCGCGGCGGTGATCGCGGTGCATGCGCCGACCGGCTTCCATGTCGGTGCGCCGTCCGGCAAGCACACGACGCCCGCCGCCGCCCTGATGGGCGAAGGCGCCGACGCCGAGGGCGCGCGGCTGGCCGGGCCGGTGAACCACGTCAGCGCCGATTTTCCACCCACCTTGCTGCTGCACGGCACGCAGGATCGCGTCGTGCACCACAGCCAGAGCCAAGTGATGCTCGATGCGTTGCGCGCCGTGCGGGCGCCGGCGGACATGCACCTGTTTCACGGTCACGCCCATGGCTTTGCCCGCATCCCGTCGGTGCGCAAGCAGGTCGCGGCCGAAGCCGCCTATTTCCTCGACCGCAGCATCGTCGATCCGGCCGGATATCGTGCCGAGATCGAAAAATTCGGCATGCCGGCGCCAGCCGCCAACGCGGCGGCGCAATAGGAGCGGTCATGCGCCTCGCCGCACTGACCGTCTGCCTGTTCGCCGCGCTCGCCGCGCCGGCGGCAGCCGAGCCGCTTCTCACCGTCGCCGCGATCCATGCCGCGCCGCCGGTCGGCCAGGTCGTGCGCGTGATCGCCGTGGTGGTCGATTCCTACGATTGCCCGCCCTGTCCGCCCGGCATGACCTGCAAGCCGTGCCTGCACGCCACCAGCATCACCATCGCCGATCCCAAGGCACCCAAGGGTCCGACGCTGCTGCTCTCGGTTCCGTGGCGCTATGAGTACCTGCCGGGGCGAAAGTTCTTTTTCGTCGTTACGGTGGGAGATCGCGCCAGGGACGGCTTCGACGGACACGCCGAGCGGATGGGGCGGCCCTAAAGACCCGAGATTTCCGCACCGTAAGCGATGGCGGCGGACCCGCTTTCGGTCCTACAGTCCGCCCCTCATTATTCAGGAGAGGAAAAAGCATGGCTATCGACTTCGAGATTCCGGCGGAAGCCAAGGCGATCCGCGAGAAGGTGCGCAAATGGGTGCATGACGAGTGCATGCCGGCGCAGCAGAAGCTGATCGACGGCGGCGACTACAAGACGATCCTGGGCGAGCTGCGCAAGAAGGCGCGGGCCCAGGGCCTGTGGTGCCCGTTCATCCCCAAGGAATATGGCGGCATGGGCCTGGGCCCGCTGGCCAACGCCCTGGTGCAGATGGAGCTGGGCGAAAGCCACCTCGGCGCCCTGTCGATGAACAGCCAGGGGCCGGACGACGCCACCATGCTGACCCTGCTGGCGCATGGCACCGAGTTCCAGAAGGAGAAGTACCTCAAGCCGCTGCTGAACGGCGAGAAGCGCATCTGCTACTCGATGACGGAGAAGGCCGCGGGCGCCGACGCCACCGGGATGCAGACCCGCGCCGAGAAGAAGGGCAACTCGACCTATGTCCTGAACGGCGAGAAGTGGTTCTCCTCAGCCGCCTCGGTCGCCGACATCGCGCTGGTGATGGCCAAGACCAATCCCGACGCGCCCCGGCACCAGCAATTCTCGACCTTCCTCGTCGAGCTGCCCAACCCCGGCTACAAGATCAAGCGCAACATCAAGACCATGGCGGCGGAAGGCCCGCTCAGCCATGTACTCGGCGGCGGCCATGCCGAGATCGAGATCAAGGATCTCGAAGTCCCGGCCGACCACATCCTGGGCGGCGAAGGCAACGGCTTCAACATGGGCCAGCACCGTCTCGCCTATGGCCGGCTGCG
>CAYXMO010000092.1:0-10030 GCA_964465935.1 uncultured Rhizobium sp. | reverse complement strand
CAACCTCGCCGGCCAATATGCCTGGCTCGACCCCGCGCCCGAACTGGCGGGCGAATTCGCGGATTGATGCTGAAGAAACGCTCCTTCTCGCTGTCCGGCCACCGCACCTCGGTCGCGCTGGAGCCGGAGTTCTGGGCCGTGCTCGAAGCCGAGGCCGCCAAGGGCCACGCCAGCTTCGCCGCCTTCGTCGCCAGCATCGACCGCGCCCGAGGCGCGCGCCCGCTCGCCAGCGCCCTGCGCCTGCATGCACTTGCGGCAGCGAAAAACGGCCCCTAGCGTTCGCTCCTGACATGCTGCTGGCAGCAGTCTGGCAGTAGAAGACAGGCGCGCAACGAGAGAGGTCCGCCATGATCACGCTCTTCCATCGCCCCAACACCCGCTCCGCCCGCTTCGTCTTCCTGCTCGAAGAGCTGGAGGCGCCTTACGAGATCCGCACCGTAAGCGGGCGCGGTCCCGGCGGCAGCGGCGCGCCCGATCCCGCCAATCCGCATCCCCATGGCAAGGTGCCGGCGATTGCCGACAGCGACGAGGGCACGCTGGTCTTCGAATCCAGCGCCATCGCGCTCTATCTCACCGACAAATTCCCTTTAGCCGGCATCGGCCCGCGCGTCGGCGAGCGCACGCGCGGCGCCTATCTGACTTGGCTCGCCTATTACTGCGGCGTGATGGAGCCGGCCTGGACCATGAACTTCCTCAAGCTCGACGTGCCGCGCGGACCGCAGGGCTGGGCCCCGGTCGAGGAGGTCATGGATCACACCTTCAAGACGCTGGAAAAAGGCCCTTACATCCTGGGCGACAAATTCTCCGCCGCCGACATCCTGCTCGGCACCACCTTCCAGATGTTCATGGGCGGCCCGTCGATGCCCAAGACGCCGCTGCTCGAAGCCTATGTCAAACGCGTGGTCGAGCGCCCGGCCTTCGCCCGCGCCATGGAGAAGGCTGGCGGCGCACCTCGCTAGCTGTCACGCGGTTGTCGCAAAAGCGCAATCATTCTAGCGTCCGCACTCGAAAGGCCCGTCCATGATCACGCTGTACCATGCCCCGCGTTCGCGTTCCTCGCGCATCATCTGGCTGCTGGAGGAGCTGGGCGCCGACTACAAGATCGAACTCGTCGACATCGTGCGCGGCGACGGCTCGGGCAAGCCCGCGCCCGATTCCTACAAGGCGGTCAATCCGCTCAAGAAGGTGCCGGCGATCAAGGTGTTCGACGAAGTCGTCACCGAGTCGGGCGCGATCTGCCTCTATCTCACCGACAGCCATCCCAAGCACGACATCGGCCCCCTGCCCGGGCACAACAACCGCGCCGAGTATGTCCGCTGGCTGTTCTTCTATTCTGGCGCGCTCGAGCCCGCGGCGACGGCGCGCTTCCAGGGCTGGGACAAGGACAAGCCGACCGGCTTCGGCACGTTCGAGGAGATCGAAGGCATCATCTCGGCCCAGATCGAGAAGGCGCCTTACATGCTGGGCGACACGTTCTCCGCCGCCGACATCCTCTACGGCTCGGCGGTACAGTTCTTCAAAGGCAGCCTGTTCCCGGCGCGCAAGCACTACGACGATTACCTCGCGCGGCTGGCGAACCGGCCCGCCTATGTCCGCGCACAAGCGCGAGACAACGGATAGAGGGGCGCGCCGTCACCTCGCACGCCAGCGGATCAGGACCCGCCGCTGCACGAGATGCCGGGCACGGTGCCTCGGCGGATACGTCCATCCGGCGACGCAGACCGTCGCCGCCTTGTCGAGCACTGCGTCGCCGCTCGGGCGCACAACAACCGCGCGCACGACGCGACCAAACCTGTCGATCCATAGGTCCAGCATGACATCGCCTTGAGGCGCGAAGCGGCTCTCGCGGGCAGGATACGGGCAGTAGTGATTTTTTCCGGGAAGCGCCGGATAGAACGTAGTCGCCTGCGCGGATGTCGCGATCAGCAACGCAAGGCCCGCCGCGGCCGCGGATTTTGCTCGAATGGGCATCGCCATACTGGCAGTATGCGGCTCCAAAGGGGCGAAACCATGGCTGAGATCGTCAATCTGCGCCGCGCCCGCAAGGCCAAGGCGCGCGACGCCAAGGCGGCCGAGGCCAGCGCCAACCGGACCAAGCACGGCGCGGCGAAGGCGGTGCGCGATCTGGCGAAGGCGCGGGCGGAGAAGGACGCGAAAGGCGTCGACAGCCACAAGCTCACCAACGAAGAATAGAAAAGAACCTCCCTCGCCCCCGCGAAGCGGGGGAGAGGGTCGGGGTGAGGGGGTCGCGCCGTCAGGCGGTCGGTTCAGCGGTTCGTAGCGGCATCGATACCAAGTGCAATTCACGCCGCCGCCACTCTGCATCGGCACCCCCTCACCCTGCCCTCTCCCCCGGAGAGGGAGAGGGTGACTGTTGGGGAGCGGCTCGCTATGAAACACGCATGACCACCACACCCACCGGCCCCCTCTGCGGCATTCTCGTCGTCGATCTCACCCGCGTCCTCGCCGGGCCTTATGCCGCGCTGATGCTCAACGAGCTCGGCGCCCGCATCGTCAAGGTCGAGCCGCCGCGCACGGGCGACGACAGCCGCCACATCGGACCCTTCGTCAAGACGCCGGCGGGCAAGACCAAGTCCGGCTATTTCATGAGCGTCAACCGCGCCAAGGAATCCATCGCCCTCGATCTCAAATCCGACGCCGACCGCCGCATCTTCGAGGCCCTGCTGGCACGCGCCGACGTCCTGATCGAGAACTATCGCGGCGGGACGATGGAGAAGCTCGGCTACGGCTATGAGCAGCTCAAGGACAGATACCCGCGCCTGATCTATTGCGGCGTCTCCGGCTTCGGCCACACCGGGCCTTACGCCAAGCGTCCCGCCTACGACATGGTGGTGCAGGCGATGGGCGGCGTCATGAGCCTGACCGGCCATCCGGGCACGCCGCCGACCCGCGTCGGCACGTCCACGGGCGATCTTTCCGCCGGCCTGTTCGCCACCATCGGCATCGTCACCGCGCTCTACGACCGCAACAACACCGGCAAGGGCCAGAAGGTCGACATCGCGATGCTCGACTCCCAGGTTGCGCTCTTGGAGAACGCGATCTCGCGCTATGTCGCGACCGGCGACGTGCCCGGCCCGCTGGGGAGCCGCCATCCTTCCATCGCGCCCTTCGCCGCCTTTGCGACGCGCGACGGCCACATCGCCATCGCCGCCGGCAATGACGACCTCTTCGCCCGCGTCGCCCGCGTCGTCGGCCGCGGCGACCTGATCGCCGACGCCCGCTTCACCTCCAATCCCAAACGCGTCCACCATGTCGAGGCGCTGGCGCAGGAGATGGAAGTCGCGCTTTCGGCGCACGATTCCAAACACTGGCTCGCCTTGCTCGACGAGGCCGGGGTGCCGTGCGGCCCGCTCAACAACGTCGCGCAGGTGATGGCCGACCCGCAGGTTCTCTCGCGAAACATGATTATCGAGACGCTCGATCCCGATCTCGGCCCCATCCGCATGCAGGGCAACCCGGTCAAGCTCAGCGCCCATCCCGACCCCAAGACCCGCGCGCATGCGCCGGAGCTGGACGAGCACCGATCTGCTATACTCAAGGAATTGGGGCTGGACTGATCTTCGGGCCAGCGGGGGGCCGGCGTCGCCGGGCGGGATATATGCGCATAGGCTTGGCCGCGCTCGCGGCCGCGCTTCTGGCGAGCGCGGCCAGGGCGCAGGATTCGCAGTCGCAGTCGGTGCCGCCGCGCGATGCGCCCAGCCGGGCCGTCGGCGCCACGCACAATTGCGCCGACTACTATCCCGATCTCAGCCGGCGGCTGAGCGAGAGCGGCGACGTGCTGATCCGCTACGACGTCGCCGCCGACGGCAGCTTGATGAACATCAAGGTCGCGCAGTCGAGCGGCTCGGCGCGGCTGGACGCCGCCGCCCTGCAATGCGTGACCCAGCGCTGGCGCAACACGCCGGCGCGGCGGGGCGGCGTCGCCGTGGCCTCGCCCAATCACCAGGCCCTCATCCGCTTCACGTTGCAGCCGGCGCCGGCGCTCACCCTCGCGCCGGAGGCGCAGGGCGGGCTCAATCTCCCGGAGACGCCGGCGCCGCGCGCCAACGCGCCGGCCGCCGACAGCGGCGATCATGACGCCGCCGAAGCGCTGATCTGGACGCTGGGGCCGCTCGCGATCCTCGGCTGGGCCGTCTTTGCCCTGCGGCGCTGGGTATTCCTGGGACGCGCCTGCCCCGCCTGCGGCGCCGGCAACCGCAGCGTCCTGCCGTTCGCGGAGCCGGGCTATTGCAGCAGTTGCGGGACGCGGTTCACCCAGCCGCCTTAGCAGGCGACGCCGCCCTCGATCGCCATCTTCTGCGTCGTGCCCTGGAAGGTGACGCTCAGCGTTCCGGCCATCTCGGTCG
The DNA here is from genome assembly GCA_964465935.1 of uncultured Rhizobium sp. Classification (GTDB taxonomy): domain Bacteria; phylum Pseudomonadota; class Alphaproteobacteria; order Micropepsales; family Micropepsaceae; genus Rhizomicrobium. The sequence goes on along the minus strand of CAYXMO010000092.1, from coordinate 5,663 downwards.
AATCCGCTTCCGGATTCTCCTTGGTCACGGTCAGCGACGCCGTTGCCAGGACCGCGCCGGTCTTGTCCTTGAACACGCGCTCGTAATGCGTGCCGGGGCCGCTCGACTCGGCGCCGTTCTTGCCGGTGGTCTTCACGCTGACCAGCTTGAGCACGTAGATCTTGCCGCCCAGCTTGATGTTCGCGGTCGCGCCGGTGTCGATCGCGTCGTCCAGGAACACGCTCTTGAAGCTGTTGGGACCCTTGGGGCCGAAGCTGCTCATGCAGCCGCTTTGCTGGGTGAGCGGCGCGTTGTCGGGCAGCGTCTCGATATGCCAGGCCGCCGCGGCGAGCGTGCCGCTGGCCGTCATCGTCAACGCCGCAAACGCCACAGCGAACGGAAATCTACGCATGAAAAACATCCCCCAAATGATCGATGGCGGCCAGCATGCCTCGTCTCCACGGCGAAAAGAAGGCGCTGTCCGAAAACGCGGGTCCGATGTCCTTTGCCGCGCCCATCCCGCACCGTAAGCTTGGCGCAAAGGAGACGCCCGCGATGCTCGACCTGCGCCCCAATTGCGAATGCTGCGACAAGGACCTGCCGCCCGATTCCACCGAAGCCCGCATCTGCACCTTCGAATGCACCTTCTGCGCCGCCTGCGCCGAGCACGTGCTCAAGGGCGTCTGCCCCAACTGCGGCGGCAACATGGTGCCGCGTCCGATCCGCCCGCCCGCGATGCTGGCGAAGTATCCCGCCTCCACCAAACGCGTGCTGAAGGCCCAAGGCTGCGGCAAGGCGGCGTGACGGCGGTGGCGTCCGCGCCGCCGATCTGCTAAGCAGCCATCATGAACAAGGCCCTGCATATGATGCTCGTCGCTGCCGCCCGGTCCGGGACGGCGAGAGAGGTCGTGCGCTAAGCCTTACGCAATACCACCCTTGCCCAGCCCCGCCGGAACCGGACGGGGCTTTTTGTTGGCCCCTCCGCGCACGGCAAACCGGAGAACGCCAATGACCACGACCGACATCCGCATACGCGCCCAGGAACCCGAAGACCTGCCGGCCATCACCGAGCTGTGCAGCCAGCCGCGCTTCATCTGGGGCACGCTGCAATTGCCGCACACCAGTCTCGAGGCTCGGCGCAAGCGCTTGCAGGCCGCGCCGCCCGGCGCCGTCTTCCTCGTCGCGCTGATCGAGAGCCGCGTGATCGGCACCGCTTCGCTGCACCCCGCCGAGCAGCGCCGCCGCGCCCACTGCGCCAGCATCGGCATGGGCGTGCACGACGACTACACCGGCCGCGGCGCCGGACGCGCCCTGCTGGCGGCGCTGCTCGAACAGGCCGACCGCTGGCACAATTTTAGGCGCGTCGAGCTGACGGTGTGGAGCGACAACGCCCGCGCCATCGCGCTCTACGAGCGCGCCGGCTTCGAGCGCGAAGGCGTGCTGCGCGGCTACGGCTTTCGCGGCGGCGCCTATGTCGACGCCCTGGCGATGGCGCGGCTGCGGACCGGCTGAAGGCGCTGGGAACGCGCCGCGGTTTCTGTCAGCGTGGCGCCATGTCGACCGTGCTGAACCTGGCCGCCGCGCTCGTCATCGCCGCCCTGGTGCTGGCCGGCGTCGCGCTGTTCTGGATCGCGCGCCAGGACGACAGCCGCGCCGGCCGCCTGCTCGGCCTCCTCGCGGTCGCGCTGGGCGCGGCGGCGATCCTCTGGCTGCAGGCCGGGAGCCATTGGTTCGGCTGAAGACAACCGCGCGCAAGGGGGTGAATTCGCCGCCCGCAAGTTCTACATTGGTTCCATGTCTTCCGAATCTCGAATCGCGCGATGAGCGGCCGCTACTCCGACCCTCTGGACGACGCCTTTGGCGGCGACGAGCCCGAGCGCACGCCGCTTCCGCGCGACCCGCCCTATCTCGCCGGCCTCAACCCCGAGCAGAAAGAAGCGGTGCTCGCGACCGACGGACCGGTGCTCGTCCTCGCCGGCGCCGGCACCGGCAAGACCCGCGTGCTCACCACCCGCCTCGCCCACATCCTCGCCACCCGCAAGGCGTGGCCAGGCCAGATTCTCTCCGTCACCTTCACCAACAAGGCGGCGCGCGAGATGAAGGAGCGCATCGGCGCCCTGATCGGCGGCGTGGTCGAGGGCATGCAGTGGCTCGGCACCTTCCACTCGATCGGCGCCAAGATGCTGCGGCGCAACGCCGAACTCGTCGGCCTCAAATCCAACTTCACCATCCTCGACACCGACGACCAGCTGCGCCTGATGAAGCAGCTGATCGACGCCGCCGGGATCGACGAGAAGCGCTGGCCGGCGCGCACCCTCGCCTCCATGATCGACGGCTGGAAGAACCGCGGCCTTTCGCCGGGCGACGTGCCCAGCGGCGAAGGTCACGGCTACGCCTTCGGCAAGGGCGTCGAACTCTACGCGCAATACCAGCAGCGCCTGAAGGAGCTGAACGCCGCCGATTTCGGCGACCTGCTGCTGCACACGCTGAACATCCTGAAGGCCCATCCCGACATCCTCGCCGACTATCGCGACCGCTTCCGCTACATGCTGGTGGACGAGTACCAGGACACCAACGTCGTCCAGTATCTGTGGCTCAAGCTGCTGGCGACCTCGGCCGGCAATGTCTGCGTGGTGGGCGACGACGACCAGTCGATCTATGGCTGGCGCGGCGCCGAAGTGGAAAACATCCTGCGCTTCGAGAAGGATTTCCCCGGCGCCAAGATCATCCGCCTGGAGCGCAATTACCGCTCGACGCCGGCGATCCTCGGCGCCGCGTCGGGGCTCATCAATGCCAACAAGGGCCGCCTGGGCAAGACGCTATGGACCGAAGGCGACCCCGGCGAGAAGATCAAGGTCCAAGGCGTGTGGGACGCCGAGGAAGAAGCGCGCAACATCGCCTCCGACGCCGAAGACCTGCACCGCCGCGAGCACCGCTTCGGCGAGATGGCGATCCTGGTGCGCGCCTCGTTCCAGATGCGCGAATTCGAAGACCGCTTCATCGCGCTCGGCCTGCCCTATCGCGTGATCGGCGGCCCGCGCTTCTACGAGCGCGCCGAAATCCGCGACGCCATGGCCTATCTGCGGCTGATCGCGCAAGGCGACGACGACCTCGCCTTCGAGCGCATCGTCAACAAGCCCAAGCGCGGCATCGGCGACGCCTCGGTGCAGGCGCTGCACCAGTTCGCACGCGCGCGGCAGCTACCGCTGCTCGCCGCCGCGCGCGAGATTGCTGAGACCGACGAGCTGCCGCCCAAGGCGCGCAAGGCGTTGACCGAGCTCGCCGCCAATTTCAGCCGCTGGACCGACACCGCGCGCGTCATCCCGCACACCGAACTGGCCGAGATGGTGTTGGACGAGAGCGGCTACACCGAGATGCTGAAGGTCGACAAATCGGCGGAGGCGCCGGGGCGGCTGGAGAACCTGAAGGAATTCGTCCGTTCGATGGAGACGTTCGAGAGCCTCGCGGCCTTCCTCGAACATGTGTCGCTGGTGATGGAGATCGCGCAGGACGAGAGCGGCGACCGCATCAACCTGATGACGCTGCATGCCGCCAAGGGCCTGGAATTCGACACCGTCTTCCTGCCCGGCTGGGAGGAAGGTCTGTTCCCGAGCCAGCGCACCATGGACGAGAACGGCCTCGCCGGGCTGGAGGAAGAGCGCCGCCTCGCCTATGTCGGCCTGACCCGCGCCAAGCAGCGCATCCGCGTGAGCTTCGCCGCCAACCGCCGCGTCCATGGCAGCTGGCAGAGCGCCCTGCCGTCGCGCTTCATCACCGAGCTGCCCGAGGAGCACGTGGATACGGTGGTGGATGAAGGCTTCTACGGCGGCAGCGTCGGCTTCCGCGACAACATGAACGCCGGCGGCTTCGCTTCCACTTACGATTCACCCGGCTGGCGCCGCGCCCAGGCCAACCGCGCCGCGAGCGGCGGCGTCCGCGCCCGCCCGCCGCTGATCGAAGCGCAAGCCCACACGATCCAGACCAGCGATCCGGCAGCGTCGGAATATGCGAAGGGCGACCGCGTCTTCCACCAGAAGTTCGGCTACGGCCGCGTGACGTTCGTCGAAGGCAACAAGCTCAGCGTCGACTTCGACAAGGCCGGCGAGAAAAAGGTGATCGATACCTTCGTGACGCGGGGGTAAGGCTCAATAATTCCCTCGCCCCCGCGAAGCGGGGGAGAGGGCAGGGTGAGGGGGCGGCACGACGTGGTGACGGACCGAAAGAGAAAACAGTGAAAATCCCTTGAAACCAATCGTGCGCGCAAGGCAAATGCGCCGCGAACCCGTCTCGACGGAAGACCTCTTCTGGTCGTGCGTGCGCAATCGCCAACTGGGCGGCCACAAATTCCGCCGGCAGGTTCTCATCCCTCCTTTCATCGTAGATTTTGTCTGCATAGAAAAACGGCTCATCGTCGAACTGGATGGGCCTATGCACGCGGCCCAGGCCAGCTACGACCAGGCGCGCGACAAATATTTGCGAGAACAAGGTTATGACATCCTGCGGTATCGTAACGAGGAGTTCGCGTCCCATATCGCCAGCGCGCTGAATGCCATTCGGCATGTGCTCGATACAACGACCCCCTCGCCCCGCCCTCTCCCCCACTCCGTGGGGGCGAGGGAGAAACCGGAAGGTTGAGCGGCGGAAACGATCTTGTTCGCCCCGTCCCTCACCCGCCCGGCTTCATCGGCGCGGGGCGCGTGTCCTGCATGCCGCCAACCGGATCGACCTTGCCCTTCGGATTCTTCGGACTGTAAGGCCGCGCCCCCGGGCAATGGATCACCCGCACCGTGAGCGCGATCGCCACCCCGTCCTTGCTCAAGGCGATGTCGGAGAACGAGATCGACGCCGGATCGGCCGAGCCGGTGCCGCCGCCCATCACCTGCAAGCCGCCTTCGGTGCCGTCGCTGCCCTTGGCATAGCCGTGGTTCTGCCGCCGGCCGGGCGGGTCGGTGAGGACGCGGGCGTCGTCGCGGCCGCGCCACTCGGGCGGCACCCACGGCCCGTACCAGGTGTTGTCGGAGCACACCGTCACGTGATAGCGGCGCGGATGGGCGTTCGCCGGCTGCCCCGCATCGGGCTGCGGATTGCGGTAGTCGGTCCAGTGGCCGTTGGCGTCCTTCTCCGCCGGGCCGAGGCCGCCGCCATAGCCCAGCACCGCGCCGGCCCCGAACGCGGCGAGGACGCCGCCCAGGATCAGAGCGTGTGCAATGCGTCGCGATGAAGGCATGGCGGTCTCCCCTGTCTTTCGAAATGCGCTGAAAGCAATGCAAAAGCGTTCGATGACGCTGCGTGGAAGGCCGCCAGCCTAGCGCGAATCCGCTAGAGGCGGAACCGCTCTACGATTGCGCGCGCACAGTCTTCCGCGCTCGCCGCGCCGGTATCCACCGTCAGATCGTAGGTCATGCCGCGATGCACGCGCTCGAACTGCCAGCGCGCCAGACCGATGGCGCGGTCGCCGCGCGCCGCCTCCCGCGCCTCCAATATGTCGAGCGGCGCGAACACGCCGACCAGGTGCAAGTCGTACGGCGCCAGCAGCGCGCGATACTCGTTCGCCACGGCCGGCTCGAATATCACCTCGTCGACCACCATGTTGCAGCCTTGCGCCGCCATCGCCGCCACCGCGTGGCGCATGCCGCGCAGCGCCCGCTCCTGCTCCGCGCCCGAATGCACGATCACCGCCGGCT
>CAYXMO010000091.1:0-10037 GCA_964465935.1 uncultured Rhizobium sp. | reverse complement strand
GTGATCCTGGGTCCCCCGGACAAGCCGGGGGATGACGGTTGAGAGAGATGAAAGAAAACGACGCCGGCGGAAATTCCGCCGGCGCCGTGTTTCACTCCGACCTCAACAACTCAGAGATGCCCGCTCAGCTGCACGCCGACGACGCGGGGGTCGCTGACGAAGCCGGTCAGGTTGTTGAAGTCGATGCCGCCCTGCAGATTCGCCTGGTCCGTCAGGTTGCGGGCGTAGAGCGCGATCTCCACCTGCTTGTTCGGGAACACGTAGCCGACTTTGAGGCCGCCTTCGTAGTTGCCGTTGGTGTGGTACTCCTTCGACCGATAGAGGAAGAGGTTGGTGTAACCCTGCACGTACCAGTCGGTGTAGGCGTAGATCTCGGCGCCGCTGGAAAGCGGCCAGGTGTACTTGGCCGAGAAGTTGGCGATGTACTCCGGCGCGTTGGGGAACGGATTGCCGTTGAGCGTCACCTGTCCCGTCGCCACCGTGTAGGGATCGGTCGGCGTGCACAGGAGCGCGGCGAGCGCCACACCTGCCCCGCCGCCGCACGGAATGTAATGCAGCGCCGCGTCGCTGATCTCGGTGTGGTTCCAGGAGAAGCCGGCGGTGAAGTCCCAGTTGTCGGTCGGGACCCATTCAGCGTCTGCCTCGATGCCGTAGCCGATGCCGGCGCGGGCGTTGATCAGGTTGATCGAGTTGCCGACGCCGCCGATGGCCGAGAACTGCGGATGGGCCATGTAATAGTAGTAGCCATCCAGGTTGAGGCGCAGGCGGCGGTCGTCCAGCATCGTCTTGATGCCGGCTTCGTACGAGGTGACGGTCTCGGACCGGGCGGTCGAGAAGCCGCCGCCGAAGGCGAAGTTGCGGCCCTGGATCGACGGCGCGCGGAAGCCGGTGGCGACGCGGGCGTAGAGGTTGACGTTCTGGTTGACGGCGTATTCGCCGCTGACGTCCCAACTCACATTGCTGCCGCGCAGCTTGACCAGCGGCTGCACGCCGCCCGGCAGGAAGATCAGCGGGCCGTTGGCGGTCAGCGCCTTGATGTCCTGGGTCCAGCGCACGCCGGCCGTCAGCTTGAAGGCGTCGGTGAAGGCGTAGCTGGCCTGGCCGAACACCGCGATGGAGGTGTTGGACTGACGCACGAAGGTCGGCGGCACGAAGAACGGGTTGGTCTGATCCTCGTATTTGGTATCGAAGTAGAAGGCGCCGACCTGCCAGAACAGCGGGCTGTCGGCGTTGGTCGAGGCCAGGTGCAGTTCCTGGGTGAACTGGTGCAGATAGTCCAGACCGTCCTGCGTGTCGGAGGGGAACGGGATAAAGCCCGGGCCGAAGGGCGGCGCGAAGCTGGCGCCGAAGCCGCCGTCGATGTCGCCGCGGCTGAAGCCGTGCGTCGACTCGTAGCCGCTGATCGAGGTCAGCCGCGTGTGCCAGAAATCGTATTCCAGCTTCAGGCTGGCGCCGAGGCCGTCATAGCTCTGCGGGTTCTCGTCGCGCTGGTCGGTGAAGCCCTGGTCGAAGAACACCTTGTCGGAGATGTAGTTGCCGTTGAGCTTGTTGCTGCCCTTGGTGAGGATGTTGGCGCGGAAGACCGCTGCGGTGCCCTCGATCGAACGGGCATGGACGTTGAGCAGGGCGCTGAAATTCTCGCTCGGCCTCCACAGGAGCTGGACCCGGCCGGCGCGCTCATTGTAGCCGCCCAGGACGTCCGAAAGGCCCAGATGCGGATTGTCGATGTAGTCGTCGCGGTGCTGCAGGAGGCCGGAGACGCGGATCGACAGCGTGTCGCTCAGCGGCCCGCCCAGCGCGCCTTCGGCGTTGACGGTGCCCAGTTCGCCATAGGAGATCGAGCCGTAGCCGTCGACCGTGTCGGTCGGCTTGGCGGTGGTGAACTTGACGATACCGGCGGTGGTGTTGCGGCCGAACAGCGTGCCCTGCGGGCCGCGGTCGACTTCGGCGCTTTCGATGTCGTAGAGCGGGGCGCTCTTGAGGACCACGTTCTCCAGCACGATGTCGTCTTCGATGATCGAGACCGGCTGCGAGGCGGCGAGGTCGAAATCGGCATTGCCGAGGCCGCGGATATAGAAGCGCGGCGCGACGCGGCCGTTGGACGATTCGGCGTAGAGGCTGGGGACGCGCGCGGCGAGGGCGCGGATGTCCTGGCCCGACTGGAAGATCGTGGCCAGCGCGTCGCCGTTCAGCGCCGCGACAGATTCGGGCACGGCCTGGATGTCTTCGGAGTGACGCTCGACGGTGACGACCACGGTCTCGATCTGCTCCGCGGCCAGGGCGGGCAGGGAGACCGACGCGAGCAAGGCGGCGGCGATGGAAACGCGGCGGGCGGTTTTCAAATTGGTGGACATCGGTATTCCCCTTTGGAGACGGCCAAAAGGCCGCGCAGATCTCGCGACCCTGCCCGGATGTTTTCCCTGAATTTTGTATTATTGTCGATATCGTGACGGTCCCGCCAAGTTTTTGTCAACACGATAGCGGCAGCGGAGCAACAGATTGGCGGCGATCGTGCCGCCGCGAGCACTGTCACAATTCGCGGGACCGCTCTGCGCGGCACGGACTGTTCAGGGCAGCGCCGGCTTGCAAGTGTCGGCGCGGAGGCATTTTTCGGAAGAATTCCCATGCAGGCGGTCGAATCGCTGGGCCGCGCCCCGCTGACGGGGCGTTTCGTCGCGCTGGAGCCGCTGGAGGAACGCCATCACGCGGCGCTTGCCGCGGCGGCGGCGGATGCGAGCATCTTCACGTATATGCCGTTCGACCTGTCGAAAGCGTTCGACGAGCGGTTGGCCTTTTTCCGGGCGGAAAACGCCGCGGGGCGCTGGCTCACCTATGTCGTGCGGCGCCTTAGCGACGGCACGGTGGTCGGTTCGACCTCCTATCTCAACATCGCGCCGGGCGACGCCAAGGTCGAGATCGGTTCGACCTGGTATACGCGCGCGGCGCAGGCGAGCGCGGTCAATCCGGAATGCAAATACCTGCTGCTGGCCAACGCCTTCGGCAAGAAGTGGAACCGGGTCGAGTTCAAGACCGACTCGAAGAACGCGCGCAGCCGCGCCGCGCTCAAGAAGCTGGGCGCGGCCGAGGAAGGCATCCTGCGCGGGCACATGTGGATGCCGCAGGGCTATTTCCGCGATTCGGTGTACTTCTCGATCCTGGCGAGCGAGTGGCCGGAGGTGAAGGCGGGGTTGGAGAAGCGGCTGGCCGCATTCAAGCCCTGACCGCAGAGCTACGTCTTCAGCCATCCCGGCCGCCGCAGACCGAAATACCTTTGCAGCATCGTTTCGGCACGTTCGAGGGCGCCTTCGACCCAGCCCTGGGCGCGCGAATAGGCCTCGCCGCAAATGTAGAGCTCGCGGCCCGGCATCGGTTTCAGCATCGCTTCACTATCGGCTTCGCCGTCATGGCCGAGCGCGTAGTAGTGCCAGCCGCCGCCATAGGGATCGACGCTCCAGTCCTGGAAGCGGGCGGCGAGCGGCAGGATATCGGTCTTGCCGATCACCAGCGAGGCTTCGCGGTGGATTTCCTTGGCGAGCGCCGAGTCGGCGCCCAGCTGCGTGAAGCCCGAGGGATCGGGCCTGGGCACGAGCTTCTTCCACGCCGCGACCGACGTCATGTCGCAATAGGCCATCAGCACGCCATAGCCGTTGGTATCCTCGGACGGCAGGCGCACTGTCTCGGAGCCGAGGCAGTAGAATTGCCGCGCCGGCATGTCGGTGATGTTGCGGCCTTCGACGATGCCGTGCTCGCGCCACCACGGCCGCTTGTAGAGCAACAGGCTCTTGCAGGCCGGGATCGGCGTCACCGACGCGATCAGGCGCGCGAAATTGGCGTTGGCCTTGGCGTCGGGGAAATTGCGGATGCCTTCGAGGCCGCGGCGCGGCAACGCCAGGATGACGCGCGACGCGGTGAGCTCGCTTTGCCTGCCGCGCGCGTCGCGGAGCGTCAGGCGGTGGACGCCGCGTTCGGCGATGAGACTGTCGAGCCGCGTGTTCATCGCGAGGGCGGCGCCGGCCTTTGCAGCCTCGGCGGCCAGCGTCAGCGGCAAGCGCTGGTAGCCGCCGGCGACGGTGTAGAACGGCTTGCTCTCGTCGTCATGGACGAAGAAGTAATCCATCTCATCGAGGCCGGTTTCGCCGCCGATCCAGTCGTCATAACCCGAACCGTCCTGAACCAGCGCCAATTCCTCGGCGCTCATGCCTTGCAGCAAGAGGTCGCGGTTCTTCCAGTCGCGCAGGAGCTTTCCGCGATAACGATAATCGGCGCGGATCCTGTCCCAATCGGCAGGCTTCATCTTGCCGATGCCAGGCAGGATTTGCGCGAGCGCGCGGTCGAAGTAGTCGGCCTGCGGGGTCTGATCCTTGTCGGGGACGCGATACGGAAAGCGAGCGATACCGGCGTGAACCTCCTTCTGGGAGAAATTCCTGCCACGCAGCATGACGCGGTTGGCGTCGCGGTCTATCGGATAGCCGCGTGACGGCAGACCCAGATGCTTCACCAGTCTGGAGACATGTGCATGGGCTTCGAGATAGCGCATGCCGCCGACCTCAGCGATGAGATGCGGTGCCTCGGGGAACCAGACGGAGCGTAAGCGGCCGCCAATGCGGTCCGATGCCTCGAACAGGCGGATGTGCAGATGCGGCTGCTCCTGCGCCAGACGCCACGCCACGTAGGCGCCGGAAACGCCGCCGCCGACGATGGCGACATCGAGATCGGGCCGCGCGGCGGCGCGAAGGCCAAACGGCGCCAGCGCGAAGGCCGCGCCGCCGGCGAGGAGATGCCTGCGGCTGACGCTCATTGCTTGGACAGAACGTCGAGACGGGCGCGATAGGCCTTCGCCAGGCACGGACCCGGCGCGGCGCCGGCGCAGGTCTTGTTGCGGGTCGCGAGCCAGGCGCGCTGGTCCTCTTTCAGCTTGGCCGCCGACGGCGGATCGTAGGAAATGCGGTGCAGCAGCGCCTGATAGGTCTCGGTCATCTGGCGGTCGAGCCGCGCCAGCGCGGCGTCGGCGCAGACCACGTGCTCGATCGGCGTCGCCGCCTTGGCGCAGTCGAAGCTTGGCGCGGGCGCGCGCCAGTCGGTGCGGATGACGTCTTTGAGGGCCTGCAGCGGGATCGTGATGTCCTGCGGACCGGCGGCATAGGCGGCGACCTGATAGGGCGGAAAATAAAGATGCAGCTTCGACGGCAGGAGCACGAAGTGCTTGAAGTTGTCGGCCAGCGGGCCCGCGCCGTTCTGGATCGTCTCGGGATCGCTCAGCGTGTCGGGGCCGACCGCGATGTCCTTGATCAGCCGGGCGACGGCAAGGCGGCTGACGCGGTCGATGCCGTTCGGGCCGTTCACGATCTCGGGCAGGAAGACCTGGGCGCCGTCGGGCAGCAGGAAGTCGAAGGTCGTGAGGTCGGTGTTGGGGTGGGCGCCGCCGGTGTCGGAATATTCAGTGAAGACGACGGCGAAGATTTGCGCGTCGTTGCGCTCGACCACATAGGTGGTTTCGAGCTGGTATTGATGGTCGTTGTTGGCGAAGTCGGGCTTGTAGGATTTGAACAGGGCGACGCTCTTGCGGGCGTAATCGGCGAGCGCCGCGTCGATCGCCTTGTTCCCGGTCTCAGGATAGGCAACCGAGATGTCGCTGTCCTTGTTCTTGACGGTGAGGACCTTCTTGGTGACGGGCAGACCGGCGGCGGACGCCGCACCGAGACTGAGCAGCAGCGCGGCCGCGACGGCCAAGAAACGCGAAACCATGGCGGAATCCCCTGTACGGCGCAAAAGCGATGGTGGCCGCGGAACCGGACGGCTTCAAGGCGGCGGCAAAGGTCTTTTCTTTCGGCCCGCCAGCGCCCATCTTGGGCTCGTGACAACAAGAAAGCCCTTGCAATGGCATTGATCGGACCGGGCGGCAGGCCCGTGGCATCGTCCAAACCGGCGGGCGACGCGCCGGCGGGGCCTGCCAGTCCTTATGTTAAGGACAGCGGATTGGAGACCTTCGCCGCCGACGTGCTGGAAGCGTCGCGCGAGGTTCCGGTGATCGTCGATTTCTGGGCGCCGTGGTGCGGGCCGTGCAAGCAGCTGGGGCCGATCCTGGAAAAGATCGTCACCGAGGCCAAGGGCGCGGTGAAGATGGTCAAGGTCAACATCGACGAGAACCAGGAGATCGCGCGGCAGCTGCGCATCCAGTCGATCCCGGCGGTGTTCGCGTTCAAGAACGGCCAGCCGGTCGACGGCTTCATGGGCGCGATCCCGGAAAGCCAGGTGCGCCAGTTCGTGGCCGGCCTCGCCGGCGGCGGCCATGGCGGTCACGACCATGCCGAGGAAGTTCTCGCGATCGCGCAGGAAGCGTTCGATGCCGGCGACGTGACCCAGGCGGCGCAGGCCTACGCGCATGTGCTGCAGGACGAGCCGGGGCAGCCCAAGGCGGTTGCCGGCCTGGCGCGCTGTTACCTGAAGGGCGGCGACGTCGAGCGGGCCAAGACGACGCTGCAGCTGGTGCGGCCCGACGCGGCCAACGACGAAGCGATCGTCGCGGTGCAGGCGGAGCTCAAGCTGCGCGAGCAATCGGCGGCGGCGGCGAGCGGGCTCGAAGCGGCGAAGGCCAAGGTCGAGGCCAATCCGAAGGACCTGCAGGCGCGCTACGATTATGCGCTGGCGCTGGACGGCGCGGGCGACCGCGACGGCGCGCTCGACCAGTTGCTCGACAGCGTCAAGCGCGACCGCAAGTTCAACGACGAAGCGGCGCGCAAGCACCTGGTGACGCTGTTCGAGGCGATGGGGCCGGCCGACCCGCGCACCATCGACGCGCGCCGGCGGCTATCCTCCATCCTCTTTTCCTGAGGCTTCATGGCCGGGCGCTACCACAATATCGACGACCTGCCGCCGACTCTGGGCATCTTTCCCTTGACCGGGGTGCTGCTGCTGCCGCGCGGACACCTGCCGCTCAACGTGTTCGAGCCGCGCTATCTGACCCTGGTCGAGGACGCGCTGTCGGGCAGCCGGATGATCGGGATGATCCAGCCGACCGAGCACGAGGACAAGGCGCTGAAGCCGGCGCTGTCGGCGATCGGCTGCGCCGGGCGCGTCACCGGCTATCGCGAGACCGACGACAACCGCTACCTGATCACGCTGACCGGCATCTGCCGCTTCCGCGTCTCGCTGGAAGTCGCGGTTTCGACGCCTTACCGCCAGGTGGCGGCGGACTACGCGCCGTTCGCCGGCGACCTCGCCGAGCGCGACGATGCCGATTTCCCGCGCGAGCGGCTGCTGGCGGCGCTCAACGATTATCTGCAGCGGCGCGAGCTGAAGGCCGACTGGCGCAGCGTGATGAACGCGCCGGCCGAGACGCTGGTCAACGCGCTGGCCATGCTGTGTCCGTTCGAGCCCAACGAGAAGCAGGCGCTGCTGGAAGCGGCGGGCTGGCCGGAGCGGGTGAACACGCTGCTGGCGCTGCTGGAGATGGCGAGCGCGGCCTCCGGCTCGAACACGGTGAACTGATGGAGCCCGATCCCAAGCTGCTCGAAATCCTGGTGTGCCCGGTGACCAAGGGGCCTCTCAGCTACGACCGCGAACGCGCCGAGCTGATCAGCAAGCAGGCCGGCCTCGCCTATCCGATCCGCGCCGGGGTGCCGATCATGCTGGCAAGCGAGGCGCGCGCGCTGACCGACGCCGAGCGGGACGGCAAATGAGCCAAGGCGCGGCGCGGCCGTGGCCGACCGAGCTTCGGCTCAACCCGGCCAAGACCCAGCTCACGGTCGAATTCGACAGCGGCGAGCGCTTCGTGCTGCCGGCCGAATATCTGCGCGTCGAATCGCCCAGCGCCGAAGTGCAAGGCCACGGCGCCGGGCAGAAGCAGATCGTCACCGGCAAGGCAGGGGTGACGATCCTGGCGTTGGAAGCGGTCGGCAATTACGCGGTGCGGATCGTCTTCGACGACGGCCACGGCACCGGGCTGTTCAGCTGGGACTACCTCCACGAACTGGGCCGCGAGCAGCGCGAGAAGTGGGTGGCCTATCTGAAGGCGAGCGGGAAGGCGTGAAACGGCCATGCCGACCGTGCTGTTATGGAATGGTTATCGCTTCTATTTCTTCAGCAACGAAGGCAATGAGCCGCCACATATCCATGTCGACAAGGCAGAAAATAGTGTAAAATTCTGGTTGGAACCGGTGTCGCTGGCTCGCAACTTTGGCTTCTCGCAGCGTGACGTGCGCGTGATCGAAGAAAAGGTGAAGGCTGAACAAGATCGCTTTCTAGAGGCTTGGAATGGCTATTTCGGCAACCGTCACTGACCCACGCGTGCAGGACGTGCAGGTGACCGACGATGCGCTTGTCGTGATTCTGCGCGACGGGCGGAAGGTCAGTGCGCCACTGGGCTGGTTTCCCAAGTTGAAGGCAGCATCGACAGAACATCGGCGCGTTTGGGAGCCCAGTGCCGCCGGTCACGGCATTCACTGGCCAAAGATCGACGAGGATTTAAGCGTTGAAGGCTTGTTGCGCGGTCAGCCTGCGCCGCAAGTCTAACCGCTCCTGACACGCCCCGCCCTCTCCATCGGCGAAACTGCATGCGCTATGCTGCACACGGAGGAGCGTCATGCTGCAAGTCGATCACGTCGTGTTTCCGGTCTGGCATGCCAAGGCGAGCCTGGCGTTCTATCGTGACGTCATGGGATTTGCGTTGATCGACAGCTTCTCAGGCGGCGATTGGGGCGGTTATCCCTGGCTGATGATGATCTTTTCGCCCGGCGACGGGCGCGAGATCGTGCTGGTGGCGCTCAAGGGCGCGCGCAAGACGAAAATCGCCGCGCCCGAACTGCCGCATCTGGCCTTCGCCGAGAAGACCGTGCGCGCGCTTGGGCCCTGGCGCCGGCGTTTGAAGGCGGCGAACATCGCCATCCGCGAGGAAAAGCACGGCGCGCGGCGCTCGCTCTATTTCGAGGACCCCAACGGATTGACCCTGGAGATCACCGCACCGCCGGCGCGCGCCGGCAAGCGGACGCGGGCCGAAGCGCTGGCGGCGGCGCAGGACTGGATCGCGGCATGAGCGGCGAACGCGACAAGCCCTCGCCCCCGCGGCCGCCCAATCTGGTGCTGGCGCGGCCGGGACAGCGCGTCGCCATCGTCAAGGGCCAGGACCAGTCGCGCTGGACCGATTTCTATCACCTGATCCTGACGGCGAGCTGGACGCAGTTCTTCGCCGGGCTGCTGCTGTTCTTCGTCGGGCTTAACCTGATCTTCGCCCTGCTCTATCTCGCCGATCCCGCCGGGCTGGCGCATTCGCGGCACGGCAATTTCTGGGACGTGTTCCTGTTCAGCTTCGAGACCATCGCCTCGATCAACTACACCGGCTTTGCGCCACAGAGCACCTATGCCAACGTCATCGTCGCGCTGCAGGGCTTCTTCGCGCTCCTGACCACCGCGCTGTTCACCGGCGTGATGTTCGCGCGCTTCTCGCGGCCCTTCGCGCGCATCGTGTTCTCGCGCTGCGCCCTGGTGCTGCCGTTCGACGGCGTGCCGACGCTGATGTTCCGCGCCGCCAACCAGCGCGGCAATTCCATCGTCGACGCCGAAATCCGCCTCACCATGGCCAAGCAGCAGACCTCGCGCGAAGGCATCGTGATGCGCCGCTTCGAGGACCTCAAGCCGATGCGCCAGCGCTCCTCGCTGTTCGCGCTGTCGTGGACGATCATGCACCGCATCGACCGCCACAGCCCGCTCTATGGGCTGACGGCGGAGAAATGGCGCGAGCAGCAGATCGAGGTCGTGGTGATGCTGAGCGGGCTGGACGAGGCCTTGGCCGACCGCATCTATGCGCGGCACTCCTATTCCGCCGACGACATCGTGTGGGATCACAAATTCGTCGACGTGCTGTCGTTCACCGAGCATGGGCGGCGCGTGGTCGATTTGACGCGCTTCCACGATACCGAGCCGCTCTGCCTTGAGCCCGATGGCCGGGACGCCTAAAGTCCGACGGCCATGGACAAGTTCACCAAGCTGACCGGCGTCGCGGCGCCGCTGAACATGATCAATGTCGACACCGACATGATCAT
>CAYXMO010000090.1:0-10212 GCA_964465935.1 uncultured Rhizobium sp. | reverse complement strand
TCCGGCGACTTTCGTCTCGACTTCCTGGACGGCTGGAACACGCAGGAGGCGCTGCGTTATCTCGAATCCTTCCACGGCATCGGGCGCAAGATCGCCGCCGCGACGCTGAACTTCAGCACGCTGCGCAAGCCCGCCCTGGTCATCGACACGCATGTGCTGCGCGTGCTGCAGCGTCTGGGCTTCCTGCCGCCGCATATCCGTGATGCCGGACCTGCCTACGACATCGTCATGCCGGCGCTGGAGAACTGGACGGCGGAGAATCTGTTCGAATTTCACTGGCTGCTGAAGCAGCTGGGCCAGGAACTCTGCGGCGCGCTCAAGACCGAATGCCGCCCCTGCCCGCTGCAGTCGCTGTGCCGCAAGTGCGGCGTGCGGGTCTTTCACTAGCTCTGCAGCTTGACGGTGCCGGTGCGCTCCAGCTTGCCCCAGCCGACCACCGCGCCGCGGATCGCCGCCGAGATCGAGCGCACCACGACGTAGTACATCAGCTGGCGATAGCCGAAGCGCTGCAGCGGCAGCCACCACAAGAGGCGCCATTCCTCGCGCCGCTCGAGCACAAATCCGAACGCCGCCGCCAGGAGGTCGACGGCGACGAACACCAGATAGTAGATGCCGACGGTGACGAGGTCGGCGTTGCTGAACTCCGAGCCGTGCTGAGCATAGGCGACCCACTGCCCGATCAACTGCCAGATCAGGAGCAGGTCGGCGAGCGGCGCCAGCGCCGTCAGCGCGATCTGGAACAGCCAGACCTGCGGCAGCGCGATCATGCCAAGCGCGCCATAGCGCGGATTGAAGGTCAGGGCGCGATATTTCCACAGGCATTGCAGCGTCCCGAAGGCCCAGCGGAAACGCTGGCGCGCCAAACCGGTGAAAGTCGCCGGCGCCTCGGTCCAGGCGATCGCCGAGGCATCGAAATGGACGCGGTAGCCCTTCACCTGCAGGCCGATGGTCAGGTCCTGATCCTCGGCCAGCGTGTCGGAGTGAAAGCCGCCCATCGCCTGCAGCGCCGTCTTGCGCCAGGCGCCGACGGCGCCGGGAATGACGGTGAGGGTGCCGAGCGCCGCCAGCGCCCGGCGCTCCAGATTCTGCGCCACGATATATTCGAGCGCCTGCCAGCGCGTGATCATGTTGGTGCGGTTGCCGACCTTGGCATTGCCGGCGACGGCGCCGACCTGAGGGTCGGCGAACCAGCGCACCAGCCGCGCGATGGTGTCGCGCTGGAACTGGGTGTCGGCGTCCAGCGCGACGATGATCTCGCCGCTGGCGCGCAGCATCCCGACATTGAGCGCCGCCGCCTTGCCGCCATTGGGCACGCGAATCCGCGTCACCCGGCCGTCGCCGCCGAACGCGGCTTCCAGCACCTGCGAGGTGCCGTCCTGCGAGCCGTCGTCGACCACGATGACCTCGAGATCGCGCGCGTCGCTCTCCAAAAGGCGCTCGACCGTCTTTACGATCACCTTTTCCTCGTTATAGGCCGGCACGATGACCGAGACGCGCAGGCTGGTATCCGGCAGCGCCGCTTGAGCGAGCGCCTCACGCCGCAGATTCCACAAGCTGAGGCCCGCCAGGAAGAACAGCCGCGACACCCCGAGCCAGATCGCTGCCAGGAAGGCGTAGTAGAGAAAGCGTCCAGCCCAGCTCGCGGTCAGGAACACGACGCGGTCGGTCAACAGCGCCATGGTCGGCGACAGCGGCGGCATCGCCTGGTCGCGGCTGAGGCCGATCAGGTTGGAGGCGGGCACGAACTCGTAGCCCTGGGCCCGCAGCTTGTCGATCAGCGCCGGCAGCGCCGCCACGGTCTGCGAGCGGTCGCCGCCGGCATCGTGCAGCAGGATCGTGTTGCCGCGGGTATCGGGCGTCATGGTATCGAGGGCATGCACGACGCGCGTGACGATGGTGTCGGCGCCGGGCAGCGCCCAGTCGATCGGATCGACATGCTCGCCGACCGTGATGTAGTTGAGGCCCTGTGCGATCTCCACCGGCACGATCTCGCCGATGTCGCCGGGTTCGGCATCGCCCAGATAGGGCGGCCGGAACAGCACCACCGAACGCCCGGTCAAAGCCTCGATCAGCCGCTGCGTCGCGTTGAGTTCGATCGTCACCGCCTCGTCCGGCGTGTCGGCGAGGTTGGGATGGGTGTAGGTGTGATTGCCGAGCTCATGGCCTTCGTCGAGGATGCGCTGCACCAGGCCGGGATTGGCTTCGACATTGGCGCCGATGACGAAGAACGTCGCGTGCACGTGCTTGGCCTTGAGGATGTCCAATATCTGCGGCGTCCACTCCGCGTCGGGTCCGTCGTCGAAGGTGAGCGCGACCTTGCGCGGCGCATAGCCGAACTGGCGGATGACGTAGCTGGTCGGAAGCCGCGTATAGATCTCGTCGTCGACGTCGCCGGAAGTGGGATCGACTTCGAGCTTGCGGGCGCCGGAGGACGGATCGGCCTCGATGCGCAGGAAATCGCCCTCGCCTTGATAATCGATGTCGTTGGCGATCGGAATCGCGTCCAGGCCCTTGGGCACGCCGGCGCCGTAGCCGCGCCCCAGCACCTGCCACACCGAAGGGTCCTCGCTGCCCAGCCGCCACAACGCATAGCCGGCGGGGCGGTAGATGTCGGACGCATGGATCTGGTTGTAGGCCGTCACCGCGTCCAAGAACCAGACGTCGTGCTTGGTCTGGTCGTCCTCGATGTAGGAGAAGTGCGGATTGTTGCTGGCATCGTCGAAATCGATCGTCGCTCCGGAATCGTGCGCCGCCAGGATCGCGCCTTCGAACGTCAATTCGTGGTCGGGACCGTCGTTCCAGTCGTAGCCGTAACCGCCGACCGAGACGATGGTGCGGCTGGGCGGCAGGCTGCGCATGCGCTTGTCGAGGTTGGTCTCGAACCAGTTCTGCCCCGCGATGCTGCCGGCCTCGCCGCCGGTCTCGTGCTCGTCATAGGCCATCAGCAGCGTGTAATCGGCGATGTGGGCATAGGCGGCATAGGGCCAGTCGTCGTCGTCGAGCGGCGCCGCCATGGCGATGATCCAGCCATGCGGCACGAATGCCGCCGACAGCCGGCGCAGGAATTTCTCCAGATCGGCGTGCGCGCCGGCCGGCACCTCCTCGAAGTCGACGGTCAGGCCTTGCAGCTTGTTGTCGCCGACGAAGGCAACGAGCTTGTTCAGCAGCGCGTCGCTGCGCGCCGGATCGGCGAGAAGCGCGGCCAGCTCGGCGCTCTCCCATTTTCCCGCGCCGTAGTTCTGCACCACCGGCAGGATCGCGAGGTTGGGACGCTTGGCCCGAAGCTCGCCGAGCAGATGCTTGTCCAGCGTGTCGCCGAACGCCATCTGCGGACCGGTCAGCGACAGCCAGATCGGCATCAGCCAGTCGAGCTTGGGCAGCGCTTGCAAGAGAGAGGGATAAGCGTCGCTCGACGCGGGCTTCCATCCGGGAAAGAACGCGATGGTCAGCGGCCGGTTGGCCTGCGGCTTCAGGATCGAAGGCAGCGGCCTGGTATGCAAGCCGCGCTCGTTGCGCAGGCCACGTTCGCGCGCCAGTTCCTCGCGCCTGGTGCGGGCCTCGTTCGCCAGGCGTGCCGCCGCCCGGACCAAACCGGGAGCCGCCGCGCGCTTTTCCAGGTCGTGGATGGCGATGGCGGTGAGATGGCCGGGCAGCCGCAGCCGCACGCTGACCGGCGCATTGATGACCAAGCTGATCACGAAGACCGCGCCGAGGACAAGGCTGAGGACCCCAGCCGTCCAGCCGGCGATGGACACGCCGAAGGAACGCCGCCCGCTGGCATCGAAGAAGACAGGCTTATCCGACATGGTCCAACGCCCCCACGCGGACCGCAAAGCATTCGATTGTCACGCACGCGCTCCAGACGCCGGTGTTCGGACCGGCGTGTAGCATGTAGTTTACAGCAAGCTACAACGGGTCGACATGAAAATGGTAACAGGTTGGACAAAGCCGGCGATCCTTGCCGCTGCGCTCCTCCTGGCAGGTCTTACGGCGACGCTGGCGGTCAGCTGGCCGGGGCATCTGTCCTACGACTCCATCCTGCAATTGCAGCAAGGCCGCAGCGGCCTCTACAACAACTGGCATCCGCCGGTGATGGCCTGGCTGCTCGGCCTGGGCGACGCCGTGATCCCGGGCGCCGGGTTGTTCGTCGCCTTCGATTGCATCCTCTTGTTCGGGGCCTTGCTGGCTCTGATTGCGATCAAGCCGGATCGCACCGGAGTTCCCGCGCTTGCAGCGATCCTTCTTGTCCTGCTGTCGCCGCAAGTGCTGCTCTACCAGGGCCTGGTGTGGAAGGACGTCCTGTTTGCCGACGCGCTGGTCGCGGGGTTTGTCGCGCTCGCCGTGTCGGCGGCGGCTTGGACGAGCCCCCGGCCCCGCGCCATCTGGCTGACGGCAGCCGGCGTTCTTCTGCTGCTGGCGGCGCTGACGCGGCAGAACGGCGCCGTCGTGCTGCCCATTGCGGCGGCGGCGCTGGCCTGGATCGCCGTCAGGCAGGGCGCAACGCGGATCAAAGCGATGGCCCTCGGCGTAGCCTGCCTGGCGATCCTGGCCGCGGCCGGCATCGGGGCGCGGGGGCTGCTCGACCTGCGCGGCGACGGCGCCGACGGGCCGGGGGAGCAGATCCGGTTGCTGCAGCTCTACGACCTCGCCGGCGCCGTGGCGCGCGCGCCCGCCCTGCCGCTCGATACCCTCGGCGACGACGACCCCAAGCTCGTCCAGCTCATCCGCGCAAAAGCGGCCCGGCTCTACACGCCGCAGCGCAACGATCCCATGGCGGAGGACCCCGACATCAACAGAGCGCTGGAAAACGCCGACCCTGGCGAGATCGGGACTCAGTGGCGCACCTTCGTCGCCGAAAATCCGTGGCTGTATCTCCGGGTTCGCAGCGCCGCCTTCTTCTGGGTGCTGGCGACGCCGGACATCGCCGCCTGCCGCCCCGTCTTCACGGGGATCGAGGGCCCGGAACGCCCGATGAAGCAGCTCGGTCTGCTGCCGCGGCGCGACGCCCGCGACCGCCTGCTCGACGCCTATGGCAAGATGTTCTTCGGCACGCCGGTTTGGTCGCATCTCGCCTATGCCGTTCTTGCCATCGGCTGCCTGGTGCTGCTGCTGCGCCGCCGCACACCCGCCGATATCGCGATGGCGGCGCTCCTGGCCGGCGCCTTGGCTTTCACCGCCAGCTTCTTCGCGATCTCGATCGCCTGCGACTACCGCTATCTCTACGCCCTCGATCTTTCGGCGTTGGCCGCCCTCGTCTACCTTGCGCTCGACGCGCGCGGCGCCTGGCGGGGAACGGCATGACGGTCGAGTTGGGTCTGATCGAAGGCTATTACGGCAAGCCGTGGAGCTGGAGCGCGCGCGAGCGCACCATTGCAGCGCTGAAGCCGCACGGTTACGCCCACTATATCTACGCACCCAAAGCCGACGCTTTCCTGCGCAAGCGCTGGCGCGAAAGCCATCCGGCCGAGACGGCGCAGGCGTTGCGCGCGCTGTCGGGCCGTTGCCGCGCGCTGGGCGTGCGCTTCGGCGTGGGCTTGAGTCCTTACGAGCTCTACCGCGACTTCAACGCCGAAGCGCAGACCGACCTGGCGCGCAAGCTCGCCGCGTTCGATTCCTGGGGGATCGACGATCTCGCCATCCTGTTCGACGACATGCGCGGCGATTTGCCGAATCTCGCCCAGACCCAGGCCGACATCCTGCATTGGGTGAAGGCGCGCACCAAAGCGACGCGCCTGATCACCTGTCCCAGCTATTATACAGACGATCCGGTGCTCGACCGCTTCTTCGGGCAGCGGCCGGACAACTATCTCGAAGACCTCGGCCGCTTGCTCGACGCGTCCATCGAAGTGTTCTGGACCGGCGAGGAAGTCTGCTCGCGCGAATATTCGCCGGGCCATCTGGCGCGCGTTGCCGGCCAGCTGCGGCGCAAACCGTTCTTGTGGGACAATTACCCCGTCAATGACGGCCAGCGCATGTCGCAATATCTGCATGTCCGCGCCGTCACCGGCCGGCCCGCGCGCATCGGCGACCACCTCGCTGCCCACAGCGTCAATCCGGCGCTGCAGCCAATGCTGACCTGCATTCCGGCGATCTCGCTGGCACGGAGCTACGCCAAAGGCGACGCTTACGAATACGGCCGCGCCTTCGCTAACGCGGCCCGCGCCATCATGCCGGCCGATCTTGCCGATGCGATCCAGCGCGACATCTTGTTCCTGCAGGACGTCAGCCTGCCGCGCCTGGCCGAAAAGACCGTCGAACGCCTGCGCCAGCGCTACCGCGCTTTCGATCACGACGCGGCGCGCGAGATCGTCGCCTGGCTCGACGGCGCCTACAAATTCGAGGAGGAGATCGCCTAAAGCGCCTTAAGCCATGGGATCAGCAACGCGTTTACTTCGGC
Source organism: uncultured Rhizobium sp. (assembly GCA_964465935.1). Taxonomy (GTDB): domain Bacteria; phylum Pseudomonadota; class Alphaproteobacteria; order Micropepsales; family Micropepsaceae; genus Rhizomicrobium. Next base: position 3,815 of record CAYXMO010000090.1, on the reverse strand, counting down.
GGGACGCTCCTGCTGGGTCCAGTGGCCGCAGCCGTCCAACACCTCGGCGACCCGCAGGTCGGTGACGTGACCCCGCATCAGCGCGATGGGATCGGTGGCGCCGCGGAACATGTTGTAGGCGAGGTCGCGCGAGCCGCCGATGAACAGAGCCGGCTGCGCGATCTTGCGATCCGCGAAGCGCCGCAGATAGTCGAAGTCGCGTTCGTGATTGCGGTAGCGGTTGATCGGGCCGAAGAAGCCGGACTGCTTGAATTCGCCGACGTAGTAGTCGAGGTCGGCGGGCGTCAGCCAGGCCGGGAACAGCTGGGGATCGACCAGGCCATCGAGCAGCGTCATGTCGGAGGTCTTGTTGCTCGGCCAGGTGCCGTCCGGCGCTTCGCCCGACAGCGCGTAGTAGAACTTGCGCAGGAAATCGCGCGGGTCCGCTTCGGCTTCCGCCTCCGGCTGCCGGGCCTTCTGGAAATAGGCCTGGTAGAAGAACTTGCCGCGCTTGGTGAAGATCTCGTCGAAAATCTCGCTGAACGGCCGCGTCGGCGGACCGACATAGGGCACCGACAACGCGCCGACGGCCCGCACGCGGTCGGGGCGGATCAGAGCGCCGTTCCACACGATCGGCGCGCCCCAATCATGGCCCAGCACGATGGCGGGTTGGTGCGGACTGAGCCGCTCGATGACACCAGCCACGTCGGCAACCATCCGCTCCATCGCATAGTCGGCGACTTGGCCGGGTTTGCCGGAGCCGCCATAGCCGCGCACGTCGATGGCACAAGCGGTGAAGCCGGCGTCGGCGATGGGCTGCATCTGGTGGCGCCAGGAGAACCAGGATTCGGGAAAGCCGTGCACCATCACGACCAGAGGGCCGCTTCCCCGCACAGCGGCGCGCAGGCGGATATCGTCGAGGGCGATGAATTGGAATTCGTTCATGGCCGGACCATAACCCGGACCGCGCAGGTTCGATAGCCGAGCCTTTGCATCGGCGCGTGTAAGAGGCTATCTGAGCTTCATGGCTTACAATTGCGCCAAATGCCCCGGCTATTGCTGTTCTTATCCCGTTATTCCGCTGAACAAGCGCGACGTCGAGAGGCTGGCCAGGCATTTCGGGCTGTCGTTCGCCGCCGCGCGCGCGAAGTTCACCAAAATCGACGGCGATGAAGAATTCGCGATGCGGCGCAAGGCCGACGAGCATTTCGGTAAGATCTGCCGCTTCTTCGACACCGAGGCGCGGCGCTGCACGATCTACACGGCGCGGCCGTCGATCTGCCGCTCCTATCCCGGCGACAATCACTGCGGCTATTACAGCTTCCTGATGCACGAGCGCGCCGCCCAGGAAGACCCCGAGCATGTCGCCTCGACCTGGAACGGTTAGCGCCGCGGACAGCGGCCGGGATCGGCGAGGAATATCCTGATCGTGGTGCCGGCGCCGAGCGGCGCGTGCAGATAGCGGTCAATGCGCGCATCCGGCGGCAAGCCGTAATTGCAGCGGATCGAGATGTCGCGCAGCGTCGTCTCCAGCTGATAAGCGTTGAACAGGCCATACCAATCGGCGGTGACACCCCCGGACAAGGGCCGAACCGTGAGGGCCGCGACCTCGTCTCCCGTGTCGGCGACCGCCGGCAAGGATACGGGATGCGGATTGGCCAGCGGCCACAGCAGCAGGGCCGCCGCCAACGCCGCGGAAGCGGCGGCGAGCAGATCGGCGCGACCGCTTAGCGCCTCCCACAACCGGCGCAGCGAATTGCCTTCCTCCACCGGCTCCGCCGGCAGCGGCGCCTCCAGGCGGGCCAGCGGCTCGGGGCGCGCCTCGGCCTTGCGCGCTGCGTCGTCTTCGGCGAAGCGTCCGCCCAGATCCTTCATCGCGTTCCGTCCGCAAACAGCGCCGGCGCGATCACCGCCAGCATCTCACCCCCGAGCATGGCACCGAGATGGGGATGCTCGCCCACCCAATTGTCCTGGATGTTGATCGCGACCGAAAGCGCGCGCAACGGCGCGGCGGTGGTGTCGACTTCATGCGTCGCGGCGTTCCTGAGCGCCGAAGCGGGATAAACCCCGATGACGAACACATAGACGCGGCCCTCATGCAGCTTGCCTTCGCCCACCGGAACACCCATCACCTTGCGGTTGACGATACGGAAAAGCTGCGCCCCTTGCGAGGCCGTGCGCGCACGGTTGAACGCAAGAGCCCGGGTGAGGACTTTCCGCAAGAGCGCCCGGTTGCGGCCGATGGCCTGGAAGCTGGCACCATCGGCCTCGACCGCGGCTTGGGCGGCGGCCAGGTCTTGCGCCTTTTGCAGCGCGAAGCTCGTTTGGTTCAACGCCACGACCATGCGGCCCTGCGCGTCGAGCGCGAGGATGCCGTCGCGCCCGAGCTGCCGCACGGCGAGCGCTTCGGGCGAATTGTTGGCGTCCGGAATCTTCGGCGTCCCGGTCTTGGAGTAGAACCCGATCACTTCGCCGCGCCGCGCGGCTTCGGCGACCAGCGGGGCGAGCTTGGCGTTCACCTGCCCCGCGGCGGTGCCCGGGCCGACCGCGACCAGCGCCATCGCGTGCAGCACCGCGTCGCGCGCCCGCGAGCAGAACATGCCGTCGGGATCGCGCGCCGTGTTGCAGCCGAGCATGAACGGCGGCAAGGGCCCGGCTTCGGTCAGCCGCGCCTCGACCCGGCGGCCGGTGACGAGGCGGGCATAGGCCTCGGCCAGCTTCACATTGTTCCAACGCGAGGTGCTGGCGCCCAGGATCAGCGTCAGATATTCGGTGCGGAAATTGCGTACATTGTTGAGCTGCAGATTGACCCGCGCCGGCGACACCGAATTGAAATTGTCCTGGCGCAGGAGGCGGTCGTCGGGAAGCGATGCCAGCATCGGCCGCCAGGGCGTCTTGTCGTAGCGGTCGTCGGCGAAGATCGAAGTCTCGCCCTGCCGTTCGATGTCCTCGACCCGAACGTCGTAGAGCCGCGCCAGTTCGTCGCCCCAGGCGACGCAGCAGGAAATCGTTTCCAGCACATTGCCCTGCTCGATCTGCAGATCGGGAAGATGGTCGCGGGCCGTGCCCTCCAGGCGATAGGGCGACGACGGTCTCGCTGCGTCCGGCACCAGCGGGTTGCGCGCCGTGGCCAGCATCATCAGGGTGGCGGCATAGATGTTCGACGAGCGCTGCATGTAGTCGTCGAACGTCACCCAGCCAAGATCGCCGAACGACCCTTCCTCGTTCAGCGCCGGCGCGATGTGAAGGCCCAGCAGATCGTCGTATTGACCCGGCGCGTGGCCCGGGATCGCGAGCGTCGACAGCTCGGGCCAAATCTCGAGGATGGCGGACGAGAACAGCGGCTTGGCCGCCGAGCCGATGGCGAGATTGACGAAGTTCTGGTTCGCCTCCCAGGCCCGGCGCGTGCCGGCGCCCTGCGCCGGCGTCGCGGGAAACGATGCGAGCGCGAGAACCTGCCCGGTCTTGGCGTCCATCACCGTGATCGCCGCCGGGAAGCCGCGGCCGTTCTCGTGCTTCAACCCCGGCGTGACGAAGTCTTCGAGCTTGCGCTGCACCGCGGCCTGAAGATCGGGATCGAGAGAGGTGGTGACGTTGCCCGCAAGTACCGCGCGATTGCGGGTCCGGGCGGACGGCGTCAGGTCCGGCTGTTCCTCGTTCTGCCGCACCAGGCGGTCCATCTCTGTTTCGAAGCGCAGGGCGAACCATTCGAGCAGCGGCAGACGGATGCGTCCCGCCAGCGGCTGATAGTGCGAGATGAAGACGTTGGCGCCGGTGACACCGCGGCTGAAATAGAAGGTGCTGAGATTGCCGGTCTGGAATTGCAGCTCGGCGCC
>CAYXMO010000089.1:0-10228 GCA_964465935.1 uncultured Rhizobium sp. | reverse complement strand
ATCAGGCCAACTTTGGGAATCCGCCCGAGTCAGTTCATTCCAAAATTGCTCTAGAGACAGATTACAGTCAGTGCGACTGCCCTTCGTCCTGTCCGCCGCTGCCGGAATCGCCGCTGTTCGACGGCGGCGGTGTCGTGGTGCCGCCATTGTTATGGCCGCTGCCCGTACTCGATGAGCCATGCGTGTTGCCGGCTTCGTCGCCGCCGCTCGTGCCGCCGCTATCGCCGCCGCCGGTGGGTGTCACCGCCGGCGTCGCCGGATGCGTCCCGCCCGCCGCCGTGCCCTGCGTCCCGCCCGCCGTGGTGCCATGCGCCGGTGGCGTCACGACCGTGATCGGCCCCGGCTTCGGATTGGGTGTGAACTGGGCCGAGACGAACATGATGACGAACACCAGCGCGATCAGCGCCACGGCGCCGATCGCGACATAGCCGATCACCGGCATGCCCTTCTTGGGCGCCGTCATCGTCGCTGGCGGGGGCGAGCTACCCAGTACGGACTTGTGCGTTGGTGCCGGATCGGGCGCCTTGGCTTGCACGACGGGGGCAACTGGAGCAGGTGCCGGAGCAACCGGAGCAGGCGCCACGGCGACGGGCGCCGGCGCAGGTTCCGCCACGGGTGCCGGGGCCGGCGGTTCCGCCGCCGCGACCGGTGCTGGCGCGGCGTCGGCATGGTCTTCGGCGCTGTGTCCGGCACGTCCGATCAGGTGCGACAGCCCCTTGATCATGCGCTGGTACTCGGCATGGGTGGTGCCGCCGGTCCAGGTCGAGAAGTCGGCCGTCTGCAGCTGGCGGAAGCCCGCCGGCGGGCGAACCGATTCCTTAAGAATGGGCACTAAGATATTGCGCTGCTGTCCTTCTTCGGCTTCGTCGCGCACGAAGTCCGACTTGATCGAATGGGTCGACCACACCACCACCGTCGCCTTGCACGCCTGCAGCTCGGTCTCGATGGTCTCGCGGTAGCGCTTGCCGACCAGAAGGTCCCAGTCCCACCACACGGTGAAGCCCTCGTCCTGCAGCGCATCGGCGAGCTTGGACACCCATTCGCGGTCTTCGCGGGAATACGAGATGAAGATGTCGGCCATAAGTCCCTCTTGGGCCGGACTTTATGGCAATCACCGGTTGACGCAACACCGTAAGCATGGACGCCGCCCGGGTTTCTCGGCACGGTTCCGGTCAAACGGCAACAGGGGAGACAGCGGTGGCCTTCAAGGACGTGCTCTACGCGACGGATGGCGCGGTCGCGACCATCACCATGAACCGCCCCAAATACCGCAACGCGCTCAGCTACCGTCTGCTCGACGAGATCGACGCGGCGCTGGAACTCGCCGGCAAGGACAAGGCCGTCCGCGTCGTGGTGATTCGCGGCGCCGGCGGCACCTTCTCCTCCGGCCATGACCTCGGCACGCCAGAGGCACTCGAATACCGCAAGGCGCTCGGCGCCACGCCCGGCACCATCGAGGCCTACGACCAGTTCAAGAAATACAACCTCGACATCCACCTCAAATGGCGCAACTTCCCCAAGCCCACCATCGCCCTGGTCGAGGGCTATTGCATCTATGCCGGCTGGATGACGGCAGCCTGCTGCGACCTCGTCTTCGCCGCCTCGAATGCCGAGTTCCTCGCCGGCTTCGTCGAGTACATGTCGATCCCCTGGGACATCGGCATCCGCAAGGCCAAGGAACTCTGCTTCGAGAGCCGCTTCATCTCCGCCCAGGAAGCGCACGATTTCGGCTTCGTGAACCGCGTCGTCGCGCCCGACAAGCTGGAGCAGGAGACCTACGACTACGCCCACCGCGTCGCCGAGAACTCGCCCGATGCGCTGCGTTTTGCGAAAATTCAAATGAACAAGGCGCAGGACGCGCAAGGTTTCACCAACGCTCTGGAAGACTCCCTCGGCGATTACCAGGCGATGATGTATCTTCTGGGCAGCGAGCAGATGCGGGTCGGCGGCGAGCGCCGCCTCCTGACGGTCGATCTCGCGGTGAAGGGGCGCAGGAAGGAACGTCACGGCCAGAAATAGGAGAGCCCCTTTGAAGAAACATCTCGCCGCCGCGGCCATCGCGTGCTTCGCCGCCGCGCCCGCGTTCGCCGCCGATTGTGCCGGCAGCCACGCCCTCGACCGCTGCCTGATCGGCACCTGGAGCTATTCCAGCGGCGGCAGCGCCCAATGGATGGCGCGCAACGTCCATCAGGCGCACGTCACCGGCATCACCCACAACGACCTGAAGCTCAGCTTCCGCCCCGACGGCACCTTCTCGACCGGCCATGTCGACGTCCACGCCACCGTCGCCGCCAATGACGGCAGCATGACCGGCAGCGGCCACGCCACCGGCCAGGCGAGCGGCACCTGGTCCGCGGGCGGCGGGCACTTCAATCTCTGCACCACGCCGGGCAGCGTCACGACCACCGTCACCGTGACCGTCCATGGCCGTCCGATCTCGGTCACGCCGCATACGCCCGTGGCGCCGCACGCCACCGCTTACACCTGCAACGCCACCACCTTGACCACGACCCAGACGATCCTGCGGGGCCGCGATCCGCTCGTGACGACCTACAGCCGCGATCACTGACCGGGCCCGCAATCGGGTGACGCTCTTTGGCGTCACCCGTAAATTGCGCGGCCATCGCTAAAGTCTGATACGGTCCGGCAAAAGACCGCTCGGGGAGATGCCGTTTGTCGATTGAGAGCAATGCCGCGCCGCCGCGCGCCGGCAGCGGCGGGGTATCGCGCCGCTACATCCTGGTGATGCTGACGCTGGTCTATGTGATCAACTATCTCGACCGCAACATCCTCAACCAGCTCCTGCCGTCGATCAAAGCCGAGTTCGACCTCAGCGACGCCGATCTCGGCTTTCTCTCCGGCACGGTCTTCGCGATCCTCTACGCCACGCTCGGCGTCCCGCTCGCCTGGCTCGCCGACCGCGTCAACCGCCGCAACGTCATCGCGCTGTCGATGATGCTGTTCGCGGCGATGACCGCGGTCTCCGCCTTCGCCGGCACCTTCCGCCAGCTCGTCCTCGCCCGCATCGGCACCGGCATCGGCGAGGCCGGCACCTCGCCTTCGGTCAATTCCATCATCTCCGACCTCTACGAGCCGAAGGAGCGGGCAGGGGCGCTGTCCTTCTACGCCACGGGCCTGAACGTCGGCCTGCTGCTCGCCTTCTTCGGCGGCGGCTGGATCGAGCAGCATTTCGGCTGGCGCAACGCTTTCCTCGCCGCCGGCATACCGGGCCTCATCATCGCTCTGCTCTTTATCTTCACCGTGCCCGAACCGAAGCGCGGCCATGTCGAGCAGCTCGCCGACAGCGGCCAGACGCCGCCCTTGTTCCAGTCGATCTTCTTTCTGTTCTCGCTGCGCTCGTTCCGCTTCATCGCCTTCGGCTGCGCCATGGCGGCATTCGGCGGCTATGCCGGCAACACTTTCGTGCCCAGCCTGTTCAGCCGCGTTTTCCACCTTTCGGCCGAGATGCGCGGCTTTCTCATCGGCGGTCTGTTCGGCGTCGTCGGCGGCGTCGGCACCTATTTCTCCGGCGTCTTCGCCGACTGGCTGGGCAAGCGCGACGTGCGCTGGAACATGTGGGTGATCCTTCTGATCATCGCCTTCGCGCTGCCCTTCTTCCCGCTCTATTTCCTCTCCAACAACTTCACCGTCGCGGTCCTGTGTTCGCTGGTGCCGACGATGAACGGCGCGGCGTATCTGGCGCCCTCCTACGCGATGATCCAGAGCTTGGTGCCGCTGCGCATGCGGGCGCAGGCCGCGGCGCTGCTGCTCTTCACGCTCAACATCATCGGCTTCGGTCTCGGGCCGCTCCTGGTCGGATGGGAGAGCGATCTGCTCCATCCCATGCTCGGCGGCGAGTCGATCCGCTGGGCGATGCTGTCGACCGCCGGCACCTGGGGAATCGCGTTCTGGTGCTTCTGGATGGCGAGCCGCTCGCTGCCGGCCGATCTCGCCAAAGCCAATGCGCCGCGGGCCGAACGCGCCGAGGTCGCGCCGTGAGCGGCGTCCTGGTCCGCAACCGGCACTACATCCTCGGCATGGTGACGCTGGTGTTCGTGGTCAATTATCTCGACCGCCAGATCCTCGGCATCCTGCTGCCGCAGATCCAGAAGGAGTTCGGGGTCGACGACACCGCGCTCGGCATCCTGACCGGCCCCGCCTTCGCGCTGATCTATGCCACCCTCGGCATCCCGCTGGCGCTGGTCGCCGACCGCGCCAACCGGCGCAACGTCATCGCCGGAGCGCTGGCGCTGTTCAGCCTGATGACGGTGGTATGCAGCGTCGTCGCCAATTTCTGGCAGCTCGCCGCCGCCCGCGCCGGCGTCGGCATCGGCGAGGCCGGCACCGGTCCCTCGATCAATTCGATCATCGCCGATCTTTATCCGCAGAAGGAACGCGCCGCGGCGCTCGGCTTCTACTCCGCCGGCCTCAATGTCGGCCTCCTGATCGCGTTTTTCGGCGGCGGGCTGATGGCGCAGCATTACGGCTGGCGCACCACCATCATGGTCGCGGGCGCCGCCGGCTTCATCGTGATGGTGCTCTTCTTGCTGACGGTGCAGGAGCCGCCGCGCGGCCATGCCGACGGCCTCGCCGACAGCGGCAGCGCGCCGAGCCTGTGGGAGACCGCACGCTACCTCTGGGGCCAGCGCTCCTTCCGCTTCCTGTCGCTCGGTACTTCGATGAGCGCCTTCGGCGGCTATGCCGGCCTTGCTTTCGTGCCGCTGTTCCTGGCGCGCACCCATCACCTCACGCCGGCGCAGATCGGCTTGCTTCTGGCCACGACCACCGGCGTCTTCGGCTTCATCGGCACCTTCATGTCCGGCGTGATCGCCGACCGGGTCGGGCGCAAGGACATCCGCCGCACCATGCTGGTGCCGGTGGTCGCGACCCTGATCGGCCTTCCCTTCGCGCCGTTCTTCTATCTGTCGTCCAACCTGACGGTGGTCGTGCTCTGCATCGCTCTGCCGCAATTCCTTGGCGCCTCCTATCTGGGCCCGGCTTACGCGGCGACGCAGGGACTGGTGCCGCTGCGCATGCGCGCCACCGCCGCCGCGATCCTGATCTTCATCCTCAACATCATCGCGCTGACCTTCGGCCCGCTCTGGGTCGGCGTGCTCAGCGATGTCCTGCGCCCCTGGCTCGGTCCCGACTCGCTGCGCTGGGCGCTGCTCTCCACCACCATCACCGCGATGACGGGCGCGCTGCTCTACTGGCTATCCAGCCGTCACCTGGCGCAGGATATCGCCCGCGTCGGCGCGAGTTCGTAACGCATGTTCAAGCATGGCCTTCACAACCTGATGCCCGAGCTTGCCGGCATCGCCGCGCTCCTGATGCTGGCGATGGGTTGGGCGATGGCGTTCGGCGAACGGGCGCCGCCGACCCCAACGCCCATCGTCCACGCACAACCGGTTGCCGGCACCGCGGCCAAACCGATCCGGATGATCAAGGCCCTCGTCGCGGCGCCGCGTCAGGCGCCGGCTCGCCCTCTGACGATCGCCCATGCGGTTGCGCAGCATGCACTCCCCGTGGACGCCGTCGCCGCCAAACCGCTGCTGCCGCAAGCCATCGCGCCCGATCCCGCCACCATCGCCGAGGAAGCGGGCAGGGTCGCGGCGCGCATCGCCGACAAGGTCCCGGCCGAGCTCTCGCCCTATTTCGACACCTTCATCTATGTCAGCAAGGCGGCAAGCGGTCCGCTCGCGCAGCGCCTCTTCCTTTTCCACAAGAGCGCCGATGGCACCTTGCAGTTCGAGGAAAGCTTCTCCGTCTCCACCGGGCGCGAGCGCACCGAGCAGTATTTCACCGCCACCCCGGCCGGCCTGTTCCAGCTCGACGTCCACCGCTTCTTCCCGATGGCGCGCTCCGCCAAGTGGAACGACGCCAGGATGCCGTGGGCGATGTTCCTGGCCTACGCCTACCGCACCAAGATGGCGGGCGTGGCGCTGCACGCCGCGATCGGCGGCCATGAGCTGGCGATGATGGGCCGCCGCGCCTCGGGCGGCTGCGTCCGCCTGCCGATTGGCAAGGCAAGCCGCCTCTACCACCGCTTTCTTGCCGACGAACGCGGCCAGGTCCCGGTCTTCACCTTCGACGAGGCCCGCGGCACCACCAACACCGCCGGCACCGTAACCCACGACGCGAGCGGCAATATCGTCCTCGCCGACGGGTTGAAAGTCCTGGTTGTGATCGAAAATTATGCAGGCCGGGTCACGCCAGCGACACAATCTTGAGCCGAAATATCCGTTAACCGGGGCCTGTCCCCGGCTGGGACAGCGCCGGCGATTTCCGCTAGGCTGGCCGGGCGGGAGCAAAATTGACTCGATGTCGGCGGCCAGAAAATTAAGCGTGATCTACTTGGCTCTGGCGGCGTCGTTCGCTGTGCAGTTCGCGTTTCAGCGCGACCCCGGCCTCGAACAATCCAGCCGTCAGACCGTCGCGGCCGCGCTCGATACCACCCGCGCCTATGTCGTCACGCCCGTCACCGAGATGGCGCGCGAAGGCACCGGCCTGATCGTCGCGATGCTCGGCACCGACTCCAAGACGCCGCGCACGCCGGACACCGCCCGCGCCGCCGCCGCGCCAGCGCCGCCGCGCATTGTCGTTCCGCCGGCCCCCAAAGTCGTGCCGCGCGCGCCGGTGCTCGCCGCGCCGCAAGAGCCGGCGCCCGACATCGCGCCGCCCGATATCGACATCGCCGACGCCGCACCGCCGCCGCAAGCCGCGCCGCGTCCGACACTCGATCTGGCGCCGCCGTCATCGTCGTCCGCGCACGACATCAGCCCGGCCGAGCTGGTGCGCGTCTCGCTGCGGCTCAAGGAAAATCTCACCCGCGAGATGCTGAGCAATTTCAGCCTGTTCCTCTATGTCAGCAAGGCCGACAACGGTCCCTGGGCGCAGCGGCTCTATGTCTTCCGCAAGGACGACGGCGGCAATCTGTCGATGCTCTACAACTGGCCGGCCTCGACCGGGCGCGAGAAGATCGAGATCGCGGCCGACGGCACGCGCCAGCCCAGCTTCACGCCGCAGGGCTATTACCAGCTCGATCCGGGCCGCATGTACAAGAACCACTTCTCCGGCCAATGGCATCAGCCGATGCCCTACGCGATGTTCTTCAACTGGGAGAGCCAGGGCCTGCAGACCGGCCTCGCCATCCACGGCGCCACCGGCATCGAGGTTCGCGAACTGGGCAGCCGCGCCAGCGCCGGCTGCATCCGCATCGCGCCGGAGAACGCGGCGCTGCTCTTCAACCTGATCCGCACCGAGTACAAGGGCCTGGCGCCGCGCTTCGCCTATGACCGCCGCACCGCGACGATGAGCAACCAGGGCGTGATGATGCACGACGCCGCCGGCAATCTGCAGATGGCCGACGGTTACAAGGTGCTGGTCTTCGTCGAGAACTACGGCGGCGAAAACGTCGTCGCAGCGCTGTTCTGAGCTTTTACCCTCCCCTTGAGGGAGGGTCGAAATTTGCACTTCGCAAATTTCGGGGAGGGGTCCGGCGTCATATCGGCAGATGCGCCGGACCCCTCCCCGAAAAATCTTCGCTTCGCTCGATTTTGTCGACCCTCCCTCAAGGGGAGGGTCATGAAGCTGCTCTACACCCGCGCGAAATCTCGTACAGCGCCACCGCCGCCGCGTTCGAGACGTTGAGGCTCTCCATTGCGCTTGCGATCGGCACATAGGCCGAGACGTCGCAGCGTTCGCGCACCAGGCGGCGGATGCCGTCGCCTTCCGAGCCGACCACCAGCGCGACGTCGCCGTCATGCCGCGCCTCCTGCAGGGAACGCTCGCCGTCGCCCGCCAGCGCGACGCGCCAGAATTCGTGTCTGCCCAGTTCTTCCAGCGCCCGCGCGATGTTCACCGCCACCACCACCGGCACGATGTCGAGCGCGCCCGACGCCGCCTTCGCCAGCACGCCGCTTTCCGGCGGCGAGTGCCGGTCCTGCACGACGACGGCGGTGACGCCGAACGCCGCGGCGGTGCGCAGGATCGCGCCGGCGTTGTGCGGGTCGGTGATCTGGTCCATCACCAGCACGACGCGGCGCTTGCCCTGCGCGTCGCCGAGCAAATTTTCCAAATCCCGCCGGGGTAGGGGCTCGACCAGCAGCGCCACGCCTTGGTGCACCGCGCCCTCGGGCAGGATTTTCGACACCCCCGCCATGTCGGTGATCTCGTGCCGCGCCCGGCCCAGGAGCTTGGCTCCGATCTCCTCCGCCGCCCGCGCCGTCAGCACCGCCCGCTTGACGAAGCGCTTGGGATTGGCAAGCGCGGCGCGCACCGCATGGGTGCCGTAGAGCCACAGCCCGCTCTCGGGCTTGCCCTGCGGCTTGAAGAATTTGCGCTCGCCGTCGCGCGCCGGCCGGTGCTCGGCACGCTTGTCGAATTTGCCCGCGGGGCGCTTGGCGGATTTTTGCGGAAATCGGGGAGGGGCCATGGCGGGGCTTATAGCCGCTTGCGCCCGCCGGACAATGGCCATCGACAAGCAGTGTAACAGGTGTTACACCTGTTACACAAAAGCGCGAGAACCGTCCCCATGTCCCCCGGCACCAGCGTGATCAGGATTTCGGCGCTGCTGGACAAGCGGCTCGCCTTCCTCGCCGGCGCCACCGGGCGCTCGAAGAGCTACTACGCCAGCAAGGCGATCGAGGCCTATCTCGACGCCCGCGAGGCGCTGCATCTCGACGTCGCGGCGCTGGAGAACGCGCCGCGCCGCCAGTCGGTGGAATCGATGCGCAAGCAGCTCGCGGCCCGCGCCATCGCGCTGCGCACGGAGAAATAGCCGTGACCGAGGCCGAGCTCGCGATTGTCCGCCGCGCCTACGCCATGCACGTGCTCGCGGTCTCCGGCGTGCGCCATCCCCGCCTCGAAGACGCCTTCGCCACGGTGCGGCGCGAGGATTATCTCGGCCCCGGCCCCTGGCCGATCTTCACCTTTCCGGCCGGTACCTACATCCCGACGCCGAGCGACGATCCGGTCTATCTCTACTGCGATGCCCTGTTCGGCATCGTGCCCGAGCGCCGGCTCAACAATGGCGAGCCGTCGTCGCATGCGATGTGGATCGCGGCCGCCGCGCCGGCCCAAGGCGATCACGTCGTCCATGTCGGCGCCGGCGTCGGCTATTACAGCGCCATCCTGAACTACCTCGCAGGCCCGCAAGGCCGCACCACCGCCATCGAGTTCGACGAAACGCTGGCGGCGCGCGCCGCCGCGAATTTCGCCGGCCAGCCGAACGTCGCCGTGCGCGCCGGCGACGGCGCCAGCCTCCCGTTCGATCCTGCCGACGTGATCTATGTCAACGCCGGCGCCACCCATCCCGCCGATCACTGGCTCGACCGCTTGAAGGACGGCGGCCGGCTGATGATCCCGCTGACCACGGACGCCAACTTCGCCAATCCCGGTTCGCCGCGCGCCCTCGGCGCCTATTTCCTGATCACCCGGCGCGGCGGCGACTTTCTCGCCAAGTGGATTTCCTATGTCGGCGTCTTCCCCTGCGAGGGCGCGCGCAACCCGCAGTCGGCGGCGGCGCTGAGCGAAGCCTTCCAAACCCCGCGCTGGAACGAGGTCACGCGCCTCTACCGCAGCGGCGATCTGCCCAAGGAGCAATGCTGGCTGCGGGCGCCCGGCTGGTCGCTTGCCTATCACTGACGGCGATTAACCCTTGGAGTCGATGGGTCTCTGTCAAGCTTTCAATTCGCTTGCGCCCGCCGCCGGGCCAAGGTTAGCCTTGGGCCACAAGTTGTTGTTCGCGGAGGCGTTTCCCGGGCCTTTTGCGCGGTAATATTCTATTGACAGCTTGTCCCAGTTGGCTCAAAACCCCCCGCTCGCGGCCATCCCTTCCGAAAGGTGCTTTATCACGTCCATCCCCCAGGATCGGACGCGCTCCCGTACCGCTCGGAACTGGCGCATAACTGACTGGAATAAAAGGAAAAATTCGGAAGGGTGCCCGAGTGGCTAAAGGGGACGGACTGTAAATCCGTTGGCTACGCCTACGTTGGTTCGAATCCAACCCCTTCCACCAACCTTCGCCCCTACGGGGCTTCGGTTGGCAGGCCACCCCCTTAAGGAGGGCGAAGGTTGTCCCCCGAAGCCTTGGCGAAGGGGGACTGGAGCAGGACGAAGCGCGGTTTTGGTGGCCCGGCCACCCGACCTGCAAAAAGAAGGAAGTCGAATAAGGCGGGTGTAGCTCAATGGTAGAGCAACAGCCTTCCAAGCTGATGACGAGGGTTCG
>CAYXMO010000088.1:0-10233 GCA_964465935.1 uncultured Rhizobium sp. | reverse complement strand
CGCAAACTTCTTCAGTCATGCCGGGTATGCGTAATCTCAAACCAAAATTGCTCTAAACAATGACCATCATCGCCCGGCTTATCCGGGCGACCCATTTGACTCACGCGGAGCCGCGGAGGACGCGGAGGATTGTGCTCAGCACCGCGCCTCCGCGTGAATCCATTTCCTGGCGAAGAAATTGGGTCGCCCGGACAAGCCGGGCGACGACGATTTTGGTTGGGTAGAGAGAAACCCTTCTTTGCCTTATCCGAACTTGCCGCTCTTGGCCCAGCCGCGCGGCGGCAGGCGGCCGGATTGGGCGCGGGCGCCTTTCCAGTCCTTGAGTTCCGCCGCCTCGAAGATGCGGTTGTTCTGATCCTTGAGGCCGTCCTTCCAGGTGAAGGTGACCGCGTCGAGCAGGCCGCCGTCCTTGTAACGCTGCAGGTAGACGCCCTGCCCGCGCGCCATCTCGGGCACTTCGTCGAGGCCGAAGATCAGGAGTTTGCGGTTCTCGCCGATCACCGCGACGCTGTCGCCGCCGACGAAGGCGCAGGCCTTGGCTTCGGTGCCGGTCTTCACGTTCATCACGCGCTTGCCGTTCTTGGTCAGCGCCACCGCCTCGTCCTCATTGGTGACGAAGCCGTGCCCGCTTTCGGCGGCGAGCAGGAGCTTGCGGCCGGGGACATGCGCGAACACCGCGACGAGATCGGCGTCGGGGGCCAAGTCGATGAAGCTGCGGATCGCCTCGCCATTGCCGCGCCCGCCCGGCAGCTTGGCGCAGTCGAGGGTGAAGAAGCGGCCGTCGGTCGAGAACAGCATCAGCTTGTCGGTGGTCTGGGCGTGGACCCAGAAGCGGCGCTTGTCGCCTTCGCGGTATTTGACCGCGTCGCTTTCCTCCATGTGGCCTTTGAAGCTGCGCAGCCAGCCCTTCTCGGAGAGCACCACGGTGAGCGGCTCCTTATCGACCTGGGTTTCGAGCGCCACCGCTTCTTCGGCGAGCGCCTCGATCTTGTCGATGTGCCTGGCTTCGACGATCTGGGTGCGGCGCTTGCCGATGGCCGTCTTAGCCCCGAATTTGGCGTCGATCGCGTTGACCTCGTCGATCAGCTTCTCGGATTTTAGCTTGTCGGAGCCGAGCAGCTTCTTGAGGTCCTTCTGCTCGGCGGTGAGGCTTGTGTGTTCCCCGCGGATTTCCATCTCTTCGAGCTTGCGCAAGCTGCGCAGGCGCATGTTGAGGATGGCTTCGGCCTGGTTGTCGGTGAGCTTGAAGGCTTTGATCAGGACGGGCTTGGGCTCGTCCTCGCCCCGGATGATCTTGATGACCTTGTCGAGGTTCAGATAGACCGCGAGATAGCCTTCGAGAATTTCGAGGCGGGCGGCGATCTTCTCCAGCCGATGCTTGCTGCGGCGCTCCAGCACGTCGCGGCGATGATCGACGAAGGCCTGCAGCGTCTCCTTGAGCGACATGACGCGCGGCACGGTGCCGTGGTCGAGCACGTTCATGTTGAGCGGGAAGCGCGACTCCAGATCGGAGGCGCGGAACAGCTGCTCCATCAGGATCTCGGGATCGACCGTGCGGCTCTTGGGCGAGATGACGATGCGGATGTCTTCGGCGCTCTCGTCGTGGATGTCGTCGAGCAGCGGCAGCTTCTTCTGTTCCAGCAGTTCGGCGACCTGGGCGATCAGCTTGGCCTTCTGGACCTGATAGGGAATCTCGGTGACGACGATCTGGTAGACGCCGCGGGCGCCCTCTTCCTTGCGCCACTTGGCGCGGACGCGAAAGCTGCCGCGGCCGGTCTTGTAGGCTTCGGCGATGGTATCGGGGCTGTCGGCCAGGATGCCGCCGGTCGGGAAGTCGGGGCCGCGCACGATGTCGGACAGCGTCTTGTCGCGGGTGTTGGGATTCTCGATGAGCTTCTTCAGCGCTTCGCACAGCTCGCCCAGATTGTGCGGCGGGATCGAGGTCGCCATGCCGACGGCGATGCCCGACGAGCCGTTGGCGAGCAGATTGGGGAAAGCGGCAGGGAGGACGACGGGCTCTTCGTCCTGGCCGTCATAGTTCGGGCGGAAGGCGACGGAGTCTTCGTCGAGGCCGTCGAGCAAGAGGCCCGCGATCTCGGTCATCCGCGCTTCGGTGTAGCGGTAGGCGGCGGGATTGTCGCCGTCGACATTGCCGAAATTGCCCTGGCCGTCGACCAGCGGGTAGCGCGTCGAAAAGTCCTGCGCCAAGCGGACGAGCGCGTCGTAGATCGCCTGGTCGCCGTGCGGGTGGAAGGAGCCCATCACGTCGCCGACGATCTTGGCGCTCTTCTTGAACGCGGCGGCGGAATCGAGACGCAGCAGGCGCATGCCGTAGAGGATGCGGCGGTGGACGGGTTTGAGGCCGTCGCGCGCATCGGGCAGCGCGCGCATGGTGATGGTGGAGAGCGCGTAAGCGAGATAGCGCTCGGCGAGCGCTTTGCCCAGCGGTTCGGGACGGATGTCGTCTATTTCTTTGTCTTTGCTGTCGGCCATGATCTAGTCGCTAGCGTTGTCCTTATAACCCTCCCGTCTACGGGAGGGTCGAAATTCGCGGAGCGCCAGCGATGCGAATTTCGGGGAGGGGACAGCGGTGCCGGTTCCTGCGCGTCTGTCCCCTCCCCGAAAAATCCTCGCTCACGCTCGAATTTTTCGGCCCTCCCGTGAACGGGAGGGCTAAGCAAGCTCTATCCCGATTCGCGGGTCGCCAGGGCGCCCAGGCGCAGACGGGCGGCGGGCATGTCCTTGCCGTGGGCATGGAGGACGCGCTCCAGCAAGAAATGTCCTGTGAGTTTCAGCCCGGCGGCGATGTCGGCGGCTTGCGGCGCGGCGTTCTGCGAGCCGAGCAGGAAGGCGGGGAGCGCGAACAGCCGTTCCTTGTAGATCGCGCCGGCGGCGGCCGAGACGGCGCGGCCCGAGCGCGGCGAGACGTAGATCAGGTTGTCGGCCGCGCCGGTGGAAGCGCATTTGGTGAGGTCGAGGCCGAAGCCGAGTTCCTCCAGCAGGCCGGCCTCCCAGCGGACATAGAGCGCGCCCCAATGGGCGAAGTCTTCGTGCAGGATGGCGTCGAGCAGGACGGTAGCGGCGTCGAACACCGGGGCGTGGACTTCGCGCTCGGGCAGCGCCGCGGCAGCGATGGCTGAGAAGGCGTTGAGGCCGGCGAGCGCATCGCGGCTTTCCAGCATGTCGCCGGCGCGGGACTTGATGGCCTCGGCGGTGAAGCTGCCCAGATGCTCGCCGAGGCGGGCGCGCCAGTGCAGGTGCAGCGTGTTGCCGGGCTGCAGGATGGGTTTGAGCCGCCGCGAGGCGCCGCCGCGCACCAGGCCGAGATGGCGGCCGTGCTCGCGGGTGAGCGCTTCGAGGATCGCGCCGGTCTCGCCGTGCGGGCGCACGGAAAGCACGACGCCGTCGTCGGTCCATTCCATGCTTCTCCTTGCCATTGCAGGTAACGACACTGCAACCACCAACATCCGTCATGGCCGGCCTTGTGCCGGCCATCCAAGATCTCCTTGCTGCATGGGTGTTCATGGATCCCCGGGAAAAGCCCGGGGATGACGATTGAGGGAGAGATGAGAGTTTTCCGACCGTGCTATTTGTCGCCTTCCGGAAACTCCAACCCCATCTCCGTGTAGTGCGCGCGCTGCTCCGCCCAGTCTTCGCGCACCTTGACGAAGAGGAAGAGATGCACGCGGCGTTCGAACAGCTCTTCCATCTCCTTGCGCGCCATCTCGCCCAGGAGCTTGATCGTGGCGCCGCCCTTGCCCAGCACGATCGCCTTCTGGCCCTCGCGCTGGACGTAGATCGTCTGGTCGATCTTGACCGAGCCGTCCTTGCGCTCTTCCCATTTCTCGGTCTCGACCGTGGAGGCGTAGGGCAATTCGTCGTGCAGGCGCAGATAGATCTTCTCGCGCGTGATCTCCGACGCCAGCAGGCGCGAGGGGATGTCGGCGGCCTGGTCCTCCGGATAGAGCCACGGCCCTTCGGGCATGCGCCCCGCGACCCAGGCCGCAAGATCGGCGACGCCGTCGCCCTTGAGCGCGGAGATGAGGAAGACGTCTTGGAACACGGCTTCGGCGCCCAGCTGCTGCATCAGCGGCAGCAGGTCGGTGCGCTTCATGCCGTCGATCTTGTTGAGGGCGAGCGCCGCCCTGGTGCCGGCGGATTTGAGCGCCGCGGCGATGGCGTGGGTGTCGTCGGCGGCGCGGCCTTTGGGGTTGGCGGTCAGCTCGGCGGCATCGACCAGGAGGACGACGGCGTCGGCGTCGCCGGCGCCGGCCCAGGCCGCCTTCACCATGGCGCGGTCGAGACGGCGGCGCGGCGTGAAGATGCCGGGGGTGTCGACGAACACGATCTGGGTCTCGGCCTTGATGGCGACGCCGCGCACCGCCATGCGCGTGGTCTGGACCTTGGGACTGACGATCGCGATCTTGGAGCCGACGAGCGCGTTGACCAGCGTCGACTTGCCGGCATTGGGGGCGCCGATGACGGCGGCGAAACCGCAGCGCGTGGTCATGCAATCACCAAGAAAACTCCCTCTCCCCCTCCGGGGGAGAGGGTTGGGGTGAGGGGGTGTTGATGTCGATGTTGGAATCTCGCCATGAACAACCGCTGTCGCCACAGAGCGCTTCTAGGACTGTGCTCGATTCTGAGACACCCCCTCACCCTGCCCTCTCCCCCGGAGGGGGAGAGGGTGATTTTGGTGGCGTTGCTCATGGCGCACTAACCTTGCTCAACATCTTCTTGGCCGCGTCCTGTTCGGCTTCGCGCTTGGAGCCGCCTTCGCCGCGCTGCGGCGCGTGGCCGGCGAGCGCGACTTGGACGACGAAGCGCGGCGCGTGGTCGGGGCCTTCGCGGCCGGCAAGGCTGTAGACCGGCGAGGCTTTGCGCGCCTGGGCCCATTCCTGCAGCGCGGTCTTCGGATCGCGCATGTCTTCGTTGATGGTCGCGAAGATGTCGGTCCAGTAGCAGTCGACGAAGCGGCGCGCCGCATCCATGCCGCCGTCCTGGTAGAGCGCGGCGATCACCGCCTCGCAGGCGCCGGCGAGGATCGCGGCTTTGCGGCGGCCGCCGCTGGCGCTCTCCGAAGCGGCGAGGATCAGCGCCGGGCTGAGACCGGCGGCTTCGGCCGCGCGGGCGCAGGCTTCCTGGCGCACCAGGGCGTTGTATTTGAGCGCCAGCGCGCCCTCGGCGTCGTCCGGATAGCGGGCGTGCAGTTCCTCGGCGACGATGAGGCCGAGGACGCGGTCGCCGAGGAATTCGAGGCGCTCATTCGAGGCGGCCGTGCTGGCGCTCGAATGGGTCAGGGCGCGCTTGAGCAGCGCCTTGTCGGCGAAGACGTGTCCCAGGCGCCGTTCCAGATCGCTCGCCGCCGGATCAGCCCGATCAATCAATGAAGGTGAACATCCGGCTGAAGCGGATGGCGCCGGGCCAGGTCCAGGGCTCGTACCAGGTTGCGCTGTCATCGATGGAGAAGAACCGCAGTTCCGCCCGTCCTACCAAATCCTCGAACGGAACGTAGCCGACGCTGGCGCGGCTGTCGTCGGAATTGTCGCGGTTGTCGCCCATCATGAAGTAGTGGCCGGGTGGCACGACGAAGACGCCGGTGTTGTCGAGATCGGTCATGCCGCGGTCGAGCACCAGATAGGAGCGGCCGCCCGGCAGGGTCTCACGGTATTGCGGGATGTGGGCGGTGAGGCCGAACGGGTCCTGCTCGACGAAATCCTCGACGCGGACTTTCGGCACCGCCTTGCCGTTGAGATAGAGCGTGCCGCCGATCATCTGGATGCGGTCGCCGGGCAGGCCGATCAGCCGCTTGATGTAGTCCTCCATGTAGTGCTCGGAAGCCGCGTTGGGCATCTTGAAGACGATGACGTCGCCGCGCGCCGGCTCCTGGCCGAAGACGCGGCCGGAGAACGGCATCAGGCTGAAGGGGAAGGAATGGCGGCTGTAGCCGTAGGCGAACTTCTCGACGAAGAGGTAGTCGCCGACCAGGAGCGTCGCGATCATCGAGCCGGTCGGGATGTTGAAGGGCTGGAACAGGAAGGTGCGGATCACCAGCGCGATCAGGAGCGCGTAGACGATGGTCTTGGCGGTCTCGAGCCAGGATTCACCTTCCTTGGCCGGGGCGGGTTCGGGCTCCGGCGCGGGCGGCGGCGGCGCGGGTTCCGGCGCAGGCTCGACCGTTTCCGCCGGCGGCGTCGCGTCGGGGGGGCCGTCGAGGATTTCGGCAATCGGTTCGGGCAGATCGGACGGGGGATGATCGGACATTTAGGGTCTTTTGGCGGGATGGGGGCCTTTGGTCAAGGCGGCAAGCGGCAAACTGCTTAAATCGGATTGGCCGAGATGATGACCACGGCCTGGGCCAGCGGGAAATCGTCGGTGATCGTCAGGTCGATCTGGGCGACGTGGCCGGGCGGCGTGATCTCCTGAAGGCGTTTTAATGCACCTCCGGTGAGCTTCATGCTGGGCTTGCCGCCGGGCAAATTGACCACCCCCATGTCGCGCCAGAAGACGCCGCGGCGCAGGCCCGTGCCCAGCGCCTTGGAGCACGCTTCCTTGGCGGCGAAGCGCTTGGCGTAGCTGGCGGCGCGCTGGGCCCGCTTGTCGGATTTCTCGCGCTCCAGCGCGGTGAAGATACGGCCAAGGAAGCGCTCGCCGAAACGCTCGATGCTCTTGTCGACGCGGCGGATGTCGATGAGGTCGGAGCCGAGGCCGATGATCATTTCGCCGCCATGGGCTGGAGACCGCGGGCTTCGTCCATCAGTGCGCGCATGCGGCGGATGGAATTGTCGAGGCCGACGAAAATCGCCTCGCCGACCAGGAAGTGCCCGATGTTGAGCTCGCGGATTTCGGGAATGGCGGCGATGGGCGCGACGTTGTCGAAGGTCAGGCCGTGGCCGGCATGGATTTCCAAGCCGATCGAGGCGCCATAGGCCGCGCCTTCGCGCAGGCGCCTCAGGATGCGTTCGCGCTCAGCGCCTTCGGCGTTGGCGTAAGCGCCGGTGTGGAGCTCGACCACCGGCGCGCCGAGCGATATGGCGGCGTCGAGCTGGTCCTTCGCAGGCTCGATGAAGAGCGAGACGCGGATGCCGGCGGCGGCGAGGCTGCGCACGATGGGAGAGAGATGATTGTGCTGGCGCGCGGCGTCGAGGCCGCCTTCGGTGGTGATCTCCTCGCGCTTCTCCGGCACGATGCAGGCGGCGTGCGGCTTGGCGTTCAGCGCGATGATATGCATCTCGTCGGTCGCGGCCATTTCAAGATTGAGCGGGATCGCAAGCTCGCGCGACAGCCGGTCGATGTCGGCGTCGGTGATGTGGCGGCGGTCTTCGCGCAGATGCGCGGTGATGCCGTCGGCGCCGGCGGCCTGCGCGAGCAAAGCGGCGCGCACCGGATCGGGATAGGCGCTGCCCCGCGCTTCGCGCACGGTGGCGACGTGGTCGATGTTCACGCCGAGGCGGATGCGGTTCATGCGCGCCACGCCGCGAGCGCGAGCGCCGCCTTGCGCGCCGCGATCAGCATACGAGCCCGCCGGCACATGTAGTGGACATAACGTCGGAACAGCCGCGCCTCGGCGTCGTAGGCGCCGTGGGTCACGGCATTGGTGTTTCCCCGCCGGGCGCCGGCGCCCTTGCGGTTTCCCGAATTGTGGCCGATCCCCGCCGCAGAATTAGCAACATAATTGTTTTCGAGATCTGCGACGGGGGGGCCCCTGCGGCGGCGGCGGGTGACGGGGCGCGCGGCGGCGGCCGCGATCACAGGCGAAACGATGACGGCATCAGGTCTCATGCGCCGACTATACGACAGGATTCGGCGCCGTTGGATAAGCGAACCGCGCATGGCGCGCCAGCGCTGGAAAAATGCGCGGCTTCGGCCCGACTTATCCACGCGCTCAGATGCACCAGCCCTTGTCCGGCGCCAGGACGGCGGTGACGCAGCCCAGCCAAAGGCTGAGCGCAAGGAAGCCGCATGGCAGCGCGGCGCTCACCAGGACGACGAACAGCCGGTCGAACCAGGTGGCGCGGCGGCCGAGCAGCCGCAGCGGCCAGGCGAGCGTCAGGCTCAGCACCGCCATGGCGGCCATGAAGTATGCGAAGGGCTGATGGTGGTCGAGCTCGGTGTAGGCGATCCAGAGCACGAAGCATCCGGCGGCGGCCAGCGCGAGCCAGAGCGGCATGCGCCACAGCCTGGCCGCGACGCTCAGTCCGGTTGCCTTGTCCGCCATCGATCCAAATCCCGGGGTCATCCGATGCAGGCCCCCAGGACGATGCAGTCGAAATACAGCACCGGCAGGAACACGATGAACGGCGCCAGAAGGCTTCCCAGCGCGGGCGCGAGCAACCCATTGCCGGGGCCGCCGAGGCTCAGCCGGCGCCGCAGCGCCAGCGCCGCCAGCGCGCAGAGCGCCATGGGCACCGCAAAATAGCTCAAGCCGAAAGGCATGCTGCGCAGCGCCGCGACATGATCGTAGCCAAGTCCATAAGAGACGTCCCAGGCGAACGCGATGACCAACGCCATCGCGATGAACGCGACACCGCGCAACCTTCCCGCGTGCGCCTTCGCCACTCCAGCAGTCTCCGGTTCGCCCCGGTTCAGGGCGCGCAGCTGTAAGAATTGGTCACCAGCATCGCCTGCACAAGCGCGTTGACGACCATGGTCTGGCCGGGCGCCTGGCTCCAGCTGCAGGTCTTGCCCCGGCTGTCGATGAAGGGCTGCGGCAGCGCGATCTCGGTGAGGGAGCAGGAGGTGCCGTAGGGCATGGCGTTGGAGCCGGCCAGGCTGAGCAGCAAGGCCTGGTTGGGATTGAGCGGCGCGGTGAAATCGGAGACGCCGGCGTTGTACACGCATACCGCCCGCACCGTGAACCAGGCATTGCCCGGCCAGGACGGGTTGGCGATCTGATGGTGGACCACGATGAAGCCGGTCTGCGGCGCGCAGGCGAAGCCGTTGGTCACCGTCGCGGTGTTGGCGCCGCTGGCGACGACGATGACGGCCGGGGCATAGACCGGTGGCTGCCAGGCGCAGCCGGCGGGCGGCGGCGGCGGCGATTCCAGGACGCGGCAGGTGCTTCCCGGCACCAGATCGTCGACTGGCGCCGAGCTGGTATTGGCGGCGACGACCAGGTTGCGGTCGGCGGTGACGCCGGAAGGATCGGTGCAGCGCACGGTGAGGGGAAATTGCGGCGGCGGTCCCGCCGGCAGCGGCGCGACGATCTTGGTCACCCGCAGCGAGCCGGGCGGCAGCATGGTGCAGCTCCAATTGTCGTAGGAGGTGCCTTGCGCGTAATTGTAGCCGGGATTGGCGGAATCGAAGCCGAGATCGTCATAGGTGAAGAAGCCGCATTGGATCGGCCCCCCGGCAGCCGAGAAGTCCGGCTGCTTGGAAGCGTCGCACACTCCGTCCAAGGGCGAGACGATGGCGGCGGCGGACACCTGGCAGAACTGACTCGCCTGCCAGCGGCTGGCCGAAGTCTTCCAGCCCGCGATGGCCGGCGCCTGCCAGAAATTCGGCACCGCGTCGCCGACGCCCGACGCCGAGGCGAAGCCGAGCGGATAGCCGTCCGCCCGCCCGGCGATATAGGCGATGTAGTCGCGCCCGCCCTGGCGCAGCGCGATGCCGAAGATCTGGCCGCCGGCGGTGCAGTCGGGCGCGGCGCAGCTGGTGTCGATCTTGAAATCGATTGCGGCGACGGCGCCCTGCGCCGCGGGGCTGTAGCTCTGGGCGAAGATGTGAACCCCCAGGACTTTCGAAGCGCGGTCCGCGAGCGCCGGACCGACCGTGTTGATGACGTGGCGATATTGATTGGCGCCGCTGGCGACCGTCACCGCCGCCACCGCGCCGGTCGTGCTGTCGTAAACCGCGGGCGCGCTCCAGCGCGACGGGTTGAAGGCGGAATCCGAAAGCACGACCTGGGCCTTCGCCGGCGCCGCCGCGAGCGCCAGGCCGAGCGCGAAAAGAGCGCACATACGGCGCCACGCCGGCCGCGAGGAAAGTCCAAGCATGGCGACCGGCGCCCCAGAACCCAAGTAATCATACACTTGAGATACGGCGGAGTCCGTTCAGGTTCTCGTCAATCCTGTGACTGCAAGAAAATAACCGGCAGCCGGTCAAAGGATGGGGCCGCAGCGCGCAATCTTGCGCGTCAGGCCAGTCCGCGGCTCCCGGGCTTGACGGCGGGGACGTTCTTCAGATGCGGCGGCAGCTTGTCGGCCTCCCAGGCTTTGGCCCGCCATGTCGTGA
>CAYXMO010000087.1:0-10320 GCA_964465935.1 uncultured Rhizobium sp. | reverse complement strand
CGGTGGTGAAGCGCTCCAGCGCCGCCTTGCACATGCCGTAGACCGTGCCGCCGCGCGCCCCCGCCATATAGGGCTGTTTGGGGTGCAGGCCCGCGCCCGACGAGATGTTGACGATCCAGCCCGATTTGTTCGCCTTCATCGTGGGCAGCACGAGCTGCGAGAGGTGGAACGCGGCATAGACCTGGACTTCAAGCATCAGCTTGAAGCGCTTCTCGGTGAAATCGGCGACCGGCGCGAAGAAGGTGATCGCGGCGTTGTTGACCAGGATGTCGATGGGCCCGTGCGCCGCAATCGCTTTCTCGATCAGCATCTCGCGCTCGCGCGCCTGGGCGAGGTCGGCCTTGACGAAGGCGACGGCGGCGCCGGTCTTCTTCACCCGCGCCACGGTCTCGTTCAGCGTGCCGGGCAGCTTGCTCTCGCCGCTCTCGGCGGTGCGGGCCGAGACCACGACATTGGCGCCCTCCTGGCCGAGCCGCACCGCGATGGCGGCGCCGATGCCGCGGCTGGCGCCGGTGATCAGCGCGTTCTTGCCTTTGAGATTGCCGGCCATGTTCCGCTCCCCGATTTTTAAGGAAGCGTAGGCCCCTCGTGGTCCGCCGACAACGCCATGCGACTCTTGTGCGTCGCGGCGTACCAGGCGAAGAAGATCGCCGGCAGCACCAGCAATCCGGCCGAGAAGAACGGCGCGTCGACGCCGATATTGGCGAAGGTCAGCGCCGCGATCTGCGGTCCCACCAGGCGCGCCAGTCCGCCGACGGCGTTGTTCAGGCCCAGATATTGTCCTTGATGGTCGAGATCGACATTGCGCGACAGCAGCGCCGAGACGTTGGGCCAGGCGATGGATTGCCCGAAGGCCGAGATCGAGAGCAGGGTCACGATCATCACGCTGCCGATGGAGAAAGGTTGCAGCGAGGCGCAGATCGTCGTCAGCAGCATGCCGGCGGCCAGGGTGCGCGCCTCGCCGAAGCGCTTGGAGGCGGGTCCGGCGATGAAGATCTGGCAGATCGCCGCGACCACGCCGGTGACGGCGAAGGCGAGGCCGACGTCCCACGGCGTCCAGTCGAACCGCGCCTGCGTCCACAGGCCGAACACGGATTCGATGCCGTTGAAGGCGCAGCCCGCCAGCAGCGTCACCAGCATCAGCCGGCCGATCACCGGATTGGTGACGGCGCTCGCGACCACGGCCCAGCGGCTGGGGCGGTGGCCGATGCGGCGGCGCGAACGGCTCTCTTTCAGGAACAGGGTCAAGCCGACGACGCACACCGCCGACAGGCCCGACGCGACCAGCAGCGGGATGCGGAAGCCGGCATGGCCGGCGGCGGGATTGGCCAGCATGCCGCCGAGCGCCGGCCCGACGATGAAGCCGATATTATAAGCCGCGCCCAGCCACGACATCTTGCCGGTGCGTTCCTCGGGCGGGGTGACGTCGGCGATGTAGCCCTGGATCACCGCGCCGTTGCCGCTCGCCATGCCGCCCAGCAGGCGCACGAAGAAGGCGACATAGATGTTCGGCGCGAAAGCGAGCGCGAGATAGCACAGGCAATTGCCGGTCACCGTGCTGATCAGGATCGGCTTGCGCCCGATCGTGTCCGACAGCCGGCCCCAGAACGGCTCGCCGAAGAAGCCGCCGATGGCATAGGCCGAGAAGATCAGCGCCACCTGCCAGGGCGGCGCCTGGAACGACTTGGCGTAGAACGGCAGCAGCGGCACGATGATGCCGAAGCCGAGCAGGTTAATGAACATCACCGATAGCAGGGTCGGCAGGGCGGCCGCCGAAACGTGTGCGGCTCTGGGTACGGGACGTTCGGCGGTCATGGCGGTCGGCTGTTATTGGCGGCTCGCCGCCGCGGCGGCAAGGCGCGTCGCGTCGCACGCTAAAGTTCCGCTGCGGAAGTGCGTCAGGCCGGCAGCTTGCCCGCCAGCGCCTCGCGCGCCTTGGCCGCGAGGTCTTGCTTGCGGAATGGCTTCTGGATGAAATGCACGCCATGGTCGAGCCGGCCGTGATGTACGATCGCGTCCTCGGTGTAGCCCGACATATAGAGTACCTGCAGGTCGGGGCGCCGCGCCCGGGCTTCCTCGGCCAGACGGCGTCCGTTCATGCTGCCGGCCAGCACCACGTCGGTGACGAGCAGCGCCGTCTGCGGGTGCTTGACCAACAGGTCGAGGGCTTTGGCGCCGCTTGCCGCCTCCAGCACGGTGTAGCCCAGCGAGCGCAGCATGGTGACGGCGACGAAGCGCATGTCCTCGTCGTCCTCGACCACCAGCACGGTCTCGCTGGCGGTGCTCGGCACGGCCCGCGCCGCGCGCGGCATGTCTTGCGCGGCGGCGCCGGTCCAGCGCGGCAGGTAGAGCTTGACCGTCGTGCCGCTGCCGACCTCGCTGTAGATCGCGACATGGCCGCCCGATTGCTTGGCGAAGCCGTAGACCATGCTGAGGCCGAGCCCGGTGCCTTGCCCCAGCCCCTTGGTCGTGAAGAAGGGATCGAAGGCGCGCGCGATCACGTCGGGCGGCATGCCGGTGCCGGTGTCCGACACCGCCAGCATCACATATTGCCCGGGCACCAGGTCGGCGTGCAACGCCGCATAGTCGCCGTCGATGCGGGCATTGTGGGTCTCGACCGTCAGCCGCCCGCCGTCGGGCATCGCATCGCGGGCGTTGACGACCAGGTTGAGCAGCGCGTTCTGCAGCTGCCCCGGATCGATCTCGCTGCTCCACAGCCCGGCGGCGCCGACGAACTCGATGCCGATATTGGAGGGCAGGGTGCGGCGCAGAAGCTCGGTCATGTCGCGCGCCAGGCCGTTGAGGTCGGTGATCTGCGGGCTCAAGGGCTGCTGGCGCGCGAAGGAGAGCAGGCTGCGCGTCAGCGTCGAGCCGCGCTCGGCGGCGCGCCGCGCCGGCTCCAGCAGCTTGGCCACCGCCGGATTGCCGCCGCCCAACGCGTCGCTCGCCAGCTCCAGATTGCCGCTGATCACGCCCAAAAGATTGTTGAAATCGTGCGCCACGCCGCCGGTCAGCTTGCCGATCGCCTGCATCTTCTGCGACTGCTGGAACTGCTCTTCCGCCGCCTTGCGCTCGGTCATGTCGATGGCGAGCGTGAAATAGCCGATCGTCTCGCCACCGGCGTCGCGGTCGGCGACAAAGGTCAGCTCGACGGTGCGGTCATGACCGTCGGGATAGGGCAACGTCACCTCCGACCGCATGTCGCCGGCATTGCGCCGGGCGCGGATCGGCTCGATCGCCTTGAGGTAAGCCTGCGACACGAAGGGATGGATGGTCTTGCCCAACATCTGTTCCGAGGTGGCGGCGAACCACTCCTCCATCGTGCGATTGACGAACTGGAAGAGCCCATGCGCGTCCTGGTAGGAGATCGCGACCGGGATGTTGTCGGCGATGGCGCGCATCTGACGCAGGCTGGCTTCCAGCGAGGCGTTGAGGCCGTGGATTTTGCGCTCCGCCTCGACCGTCTCGGTCACATTGCGGATGATGGCGAGCATGAAGTTCTCGCCGCCGATTTCGAAGCGCGAGGCGCTGATCAACAGATGGGTGACCACGCCGCTGGGGAATACGAGTTTCAGGGGCATGTCCCGCACGTCGCCGTCGACGGTCATGCGGCGGCCGAATTCCGCCATTTCGCCGCAATCCATGCTGTTGCGCAGCGCGTCGAACCGCCCGCCGACGATCTGTTCGCGCGGGACCCCGAGGAGCTCGGTCGACGAATGGTTGGCGTCGACCACGATGCCCTCCCAGACATCGGCGTCGAATTTGCTCACCAGCATGGCGTCGGTGCTGTATTCGAAAGCGCTGGCGAATTTCTCGTGGCTGGCGCGCAACTCTTCTTCCGCCTTGCGCCGCTCGGAGACGTCGATGGTGAGGCCGAAGAAACCGCGCAGCACGCCGGCGTCGTCGATATCCGGGATGTTGATGGCCTCGACGACGCGCGTCTGGCCGTCGGGCATCGGGATGACCTGCTCGACGCGCGGCACGCCGCGCGCGAAGGCCTCACGCATGGGTGCCGTCGCCGCCAGGTAGTCGGGTGGAAACAGCTCGGAGGCGGCGCGGCCGCGTGCCTTATCCGCCGTGATGTTCAGCCAGGTTTCCGCCGTCTTGTTAAGAAAGAGGATGCGGCCTTCCAGGTCGGTATGGCCGATGCCGACCGGCAGATTGTCGGCGATGGCGGCGAGCTGGCGCACGCTGCCCTGCAGCGAAGCGTTCAACTCCCGGATCTTGCGGCCGGCGGTATGCTGCTCGGTGACGTCGCGGATCACCACGATGCCGAGCTGCTCGCCGTCGGTCTCGAACAGCGAGCCGCTGATCTCCGCGTCGATGATCGAGCCGTCGCGGCGCCGCAGCGTGGTTTCGTAGCCATGGATGGTCTTGCCGGCGAGCAGCTGATCGCGCAATCGCTCCAGATTGGCGCTGTCGACGATCAGGCCGGTCTCGTCAATGGTCTTGCCGACCATCTCCGCCTGCTCGAAGCCGATGATGCGGCGGGCCGCGTCATTGGCGTCGAGCACGATACCGGAACCGGCGTCACGGCCGATCCGCGCCACCACCATGGCGTCGGTGCTGGCATTGAAGGCGCCCGAGAGCTTGTCGTATGAGGCCTTGAGCGCAACCTCGGCGCGCTTGCGCTCGGAGATGTCGCGCACCACGCCGAAGAAATAGGGCTCGGTGCCGCCTTCGACCCGGCTGAGCACGACTTCGGCGTCGAACTCGCTGCCGTCCTGGCGCTGGTGGCGCCATTCGAAGATCTGGCGTGTCCCGGCGAGCGCGGCGGCGATCTTCTCGCGCGCCTTTTCGTCCGAGCGGCGCCCGTCGGGTTGCAGCGGCGGCGAGAAGCGCTGCGGCGACTTGCCGATCATCTGCTCGCGCGTCGCGCCGAACATGGCGAGCGCCGCGTCGTTGCAGTCGGCGAAGGCGCCGTCCAGGGTGAGGAAGATCGCGTCGCCGATGCTGTTGAACAATGCGCGATAGGTCGCTTCCTGTTCCAGCAGCGAGGCGGCGGTGGCTTTGCTCTCGGTGATGTCGTCGACGACGCTGAGCAGGCCGGTGAAGTTGCCTTGCGCGTCGAATTGCGGCTGCGAGCGGCCGCGCTCCCACAACTCGCTGCCGTCGCCGCAGATGATGCGCATCTCGTGCTCGAATTCGCGCCGGTCCTTAATCGCCTGTTCGCGCGCGGCGTTGAAGGCGGCGCGGTAATCGGGATGGATGAACTGCATACCTTCTT
The DNA here is from genome assembly GCA_964465935.1 of uncultured Rhizobium sp. Lineage (GTDB taxonomy): Bacteria > Pseudomonadota > Alphaproteobacteria > Micropepsales > Micropepsaceae > Rhizomicrobium. The sequence goes on along the minus strand of CAYXMO010000087.1, from coordinate 5,093 downwards.
CGCGGGTGAAGAAGGGCCGGCGCGGCACCTTGCGCTGCTCGAACAGCGAGTCGGACCAGTAGACGCGGTTGCGCGTCATGTCGGAGACGATGTAGCCGGTGCGGCCAAAGCTTTGCGCGCGCAGCAGAAGGTCGAAGTTCTGGCGCAGCTGACCAAGGTCCGGATCGTTTCCGGCGTCGCTCATCTATCGCAGCTCACGGGTCCGGCTGGCGGGCCGGACGGTCCTGACATAGAAAGGTCAAACGCAAAGTCGAGCAAGGGCCCAGAATGAGTGTCGGTACTAGCACCTATGCGCGCGTGCGGCGGGGCTTGTACGCCGCCGCGATCCTGTTGTCAGCGGCCGCCGCATCGCCCGCCGCCGACGGGCCGCCGCCGGAGGCCTGGCGCGCCGTCGATCCCGACAATCTGGTCCTGATCGACACCAAATACGGCCAGGTCGCGGTCGAGCTGGCGCCCGACTTCGCGCCCAGGCATGCCGAACGCCTCAAGGCGCTGATCCGGGCGCATTTCTACGACGGGCTCTCCTTCTATCGCGTGATTGACGGCTTCGTCGCCCAGGGCGGCATCGGCGAAGGCACCGCCTCGACCAAGGATCACCCCACCGAAGCCAAGGATTTGGAAATCAAATGGCCGCCGCTGAAGGCCGAGTTCGACCGCCCCTTCGCCAAGACACCGGTCTTCACGCCGCTCGGTAACGCAGACTTGATGGCGCCGCTGGTCGGCTTCGAGAACGGCTTTCCCGTCGCGCGCAGCCCCAAGGCGCACCGCGAATGGCTGATCCACTGCCCCGGCACTTTTGCCTTCGCCCGCGACAACGCGCCCGACACCGCCTCGACCGAGTTCTACATCGTGATCGGCCAGGCGCCGCGCCGCCTCGACCGCGACCTGACCGCGTTCGGGCGCGTGCTCTCCGGCATGCAGTACCTGCAGAAGCTGGAGCGCGGCGATCCCGACGTCGACAGCGGCGTGATCGGCGATGTGAGCAAGCGCGATCCGATCGTCAAGATGACGCTGGCCTCCGATTTGCCGGAGGCCGAGCGGCCGGTGTTCCAGGTCATCCGCACCGAGTCCAAGAGTTTCGCCGACGCCGTGAAGCTGCGCCGCTATCCGACCTCGCCGTTCTATTTCCGCAAGCCGCCGCCGGTGCTCGACATCTGCGGCGTGCCGATTCAGGTGAGACGCGTCACCGCCCCTTGAACACCGGCTCGCGCTTTTCCAGGAAACTCTTGACGCCTTCGCGGTGGTCTTCGGTCTGGAACAGCCGGAAGATGGTCTCGATCGCCCAGGTGCCGATTTCGCGCGGGTCGCCGCCGGCGTAACGCCTAAGGCCCTCTTTGATCGCCCGAGTCGCCAGCGGCGGATTGGCCGCGATCTTCGCCGCCAGGGCGTTGGCGCGCGGCATGAGATCGCCATGCGGCACGGTCTCGCTCACCAGGCCGATGCGCGCGGCTTCCGCGGCGTCGATGACGTCGCCGGTCAGCATCAGCTCCGCCGCCTTGGCGCCGCCGACCAGCGCCGGCAGGCGGTAGAAGCCGCCGACATCGGGCACCAGGCCGCGCTTGACGAACAGCTCGGCGAATTTGGCGTTCTCAGACGCAATGCGGATATCGGCATAGAGCGCCAGCTCCATGCCCCAGCCGACCGCGGTGCCGTTCACCGCCGCGATCACCGGCTTGGCGCAGTCGAGCACTGCCATCGCCGCCGGCGTCGGCTGCGCCTTGCGTGGGCTTGCATCGGCGGGACGCGCTTCGCCGGTCATCATTTCCTTGACGTCCTCGCCCGAACAGAAGGAGGGATCGGCGCCGGTGACGATCACGGCACGGACGTCGTCGTCGGCGCTGGCGGCGCGGAACGCCGCTTCGATCTCGGCATAGGCGCGCGGGTTGAGCGCATTGCGCCGCTCGGGACGGTTGAGCGTGACGGTGCACACATGATTGCGCACAAGATAGAGGGTGTGTTGGAACTCGCTGGTCGCAATCGTCATCAGTCGGTCACCGCGTCTTCTTCCAGGGCCGGCGCCAGGCTCGCGAAGCGCGCCTCCGGCTTCTTCATCAGGGCGATGACCTGGTCCACCGCCTGGCGCAGATTGTGGGCGAGGAAGTCGCACTCGGTCGCCTCGAAGCTGTCGAGATATTGCGTGTCGTCCTCGATCACGCTCCAGAAGCCGGCGATCAGCGGCAGGCCGGGGAAGCGCTTGCGCAGCCGGCGCGCCAGATAGCGCGCGTTCTTGGGGCTGCCGGGCTCCAGATAGGAGACGCAGATCGCGCGCACCCCGTCGCATTTCAATTCCTGGATGCTCACCGGCGAGACCTCGTCGAAGGTCGCGAGGCGCGCGCCGATCCCCTGGCGTTCCAGAAGATGGGCGAGCAGCGACGCCGCCGCGTGATCCAGGATGCTGCGCCCGGCGACGCACAGCACCGGCTTGTGCTGCCAATCCTGCGGCACCACGGCATGGCTGACGCTGGCCTCGCGGGCTTCGGGGGTCTCGTTCAGCGTCAGATTGTCGATGAAGCCCTCGACGGTCTTGGCGATGCGCTGACGGCCTTCTTCGGTGAGCGCGCCGCGATTGACATCGAGCTGCGCCTGGGCGAGCCCGCGCACCGCGACCTCGTCGAAATAGACCGGCAGCGTATGGTCCTGGAGATAGGCCTCGGCCTGTTCGGCGGCTTCGTCGGGATTGCCCGCCAGCATGCGCAGATAGAAGCTCTCCTCCGGCGCCATCGGCGGCGCGTCGCCGAGCATGACGTCGAGAAAGCGCAGCTGGTCGACATGGCGGCCGAGCACCACCAGGCACATGGTCAGCGGCGTCGACAGCAGCAGGCCCACCGGCCCCCACACGAAGGTCCAAAAACCCGCCGCGACCACCACCGCCAGCGCCGACAAACCCATATTGCGGCCATAGAGCCAGGGCTCCACCGCCTGGCCGGTGATCGATTCTAAGACGATGAAGACGCCCAGCGACACGAACATCATGGTCCAGCCGGGATCGACCGCCAGGGCCAGCGCCAGGGGCAGCAGCGCCGCGATCGGCACGCCGATATAGGGCACGAAGCGGAACACCCCCGCGATCAATCCCCACAGCGCCGGATTGGGCACGCCGGCGGCCCACAATCCCAGTCCGACCAGAATGCCGAACACCGTGTTCACCGCGGTCTGCAGCAGCAGGTAGCGGCTGAGGCGCTCGGCGCCGTCGTCGATCGCCAGCGTGGTGCGCTGCAGGTCGCGCGCGCCCGCCAGCATGATGAAGCGGTCGCGCAAATCCTCCTTCTGCAGCAGGATGAAGATCACGAAGATGATGATGATGGTGAGATTGGCCAGCGGCTCCAGCAGCGGCCCGGCGAATTTCTCCATGATCTCCAGCGGGCCGGGCGGCGGCTGCTGGATGACGACCGGCACCGCGGGGTTGCTGTTCTGCGCCGTGGTCTTGGCCTGCAGGTCTTCCGGCTTGCCGGGCACCGGGACATGCGAAATCTGATCGCTCAGATTATTGAACATCCGGATGGCGCCTTGGACCAGGCCGTTGTTGGTCGCCGAGCCCTCGACCGACTGGATCTTGTGGACGATGTTGGCCTGGTATTGCGGCAGTCCAACGGCGAGCCAGGCGATCTGGGTGCCGATGAACGCCGCGATGCCGGTGATCAGCAAGACCGCCATGGTCACGGTCAGGATCACGCCGGCGATGCGCCCGATCCTGAGGCGCCGCAGGAACTCGACCACCGGGGCCAGGGCGAAGGCCATCAGGATCGACAGCGCCAGGGGCACCAGCAGCGGGCGGCCGAAATAGACCAGCGCCACGACCACGGCGGCGATCACCATGGCATAGGCGGCCTCGCGCAGCCCGGTCTCGCTGGGCGTCACTTTGGGCGCATCGGGCAGGCCGCCGGCGGCCATGGCGCGGTCCTTAAGGCTTCGGGGCGAAAGTGTCGCCAAAACAGGGAATTATGCAAATGCCCCGCTCGGCTTGTCGCAGCCATCGCCAGCGGATATGTCTGCCGGGCTTTTTCCCGGACTTTTCATGCCGCTCTTAAGATTCCTGCCCGAAGCGACCAAGATCAACTTCGTCGGCGCCCGCTACATCGCCTTTACCATCGACGGCCTGCTGCTGCTGGCCACGATCCTGTCCTTGGCCTTTCACGGCCTCAATCTGGGCATCGACTTCACCGGCGGCGTCTCGATGGAGGTCAAGTCGGAGCAGCACATCGACATCGGCGCGCTGCGCACCGAGGTCAACAGCCTCGGCTTCAAGGATACCAAGCTGCAATATGTCGGCGGCGGCCAATGCGACAAGCCCATCGAGTCCTGCGCCCTCATCCGCATCCAGCCGCAGTCGGACGAGGCCAACGCCGCGGCGGCGCTCAAGATCAAGGCCAAGCTCGGCACCGCCTATACCTATCGCGCCACCAACACGGTCGGCCCACAGGTCTCCGGCGAGCTGCTGCATGCCGGCATCATCGCCACCCTGCTCGCGGTGGTCGCGATCGGCGGCTGGGTTGCGGTGCGCTTCGAATGGCAATACGGCATCTCCGCCGCGCTCGCCACCGGCCACGACGTGCTGGTGACGGCGGGACTGTTCTCGATCCTGCATCTCGATTTCACGCTCACCAGCATCGCGGCGCTTTTGACCCTGGCGGGCTACTCGATCAACGACACCGTCGTGGTGTTCGACCGAATCCGCGAGAACCGGCGCAAGTTCAAGCGCATGGGGCTGGGCGACCTGATCAACCTGTCGACCAACCAGATGATGACGCGAACCATCCTGACCAGCGTCGCCACCGCGGTCTCGCTGGTGCCGCTGCTGATCTTCGGCGGCCCGTCGCTGTTCGACTTCTCCGCCGCGATCCTGTTCGGCATCGTGGTCGGCACCTTCTCGTCGATCTATGTCGCGGCGGCGCTGCTGCTCTACCTGCCGGCGCCGGCGGGCAGCATGGAGCCGGACGCCGAAGCTTTGGCCTAAAGGGGAAACCAGTCCCGGCTGTCGCTATAGACTTGGTAATGCGCGTTGACGCCGGCGCGGAAGCCGACGCCGGTGCGCATCGGTGCCAGCGTCACGCCGCCCGAGCGCAGATAGTTCACGCCGATGCCGGCGACGAAAT
>CAYXMO010000086.1:7723-10392 GCA_964465935.1 uncultured Rhizobium sp. | reverse complement strand
TGCCGCGCGTCTGCACCTCGTCGGCGATCAGGATGTTCTTGCGGTCGAGGAACAGCACGCGGAATTCCTCGTGCGGGCTGCGCGCCATCGCCGCCGTGCAATAGTCGATCAGCGCCGCCCAGGAACTCAAGGCCGGCTTGTTCAGCATCTGGCCGCGCGCCAGGCGCAGCGCCGCCGCTTCGACGATCTTGAGTTGCGTCACCACCGCTTCGCCGATGCCGTCCACTTCCAGCAGCCGCGCGCGCGGCGCGGCGACGACGTCCGCGAAGCTGCCGAATTGCGCGATCAGCGCCTTGGCCAAGGGTTTCACGTCGCGGCGCGGAATCGCGGCGAACAGCAGCAGCTCCATGAGCTCATAGTCCGGCATCGCGCCGGCACCGCCTTCCAGGAAGCGCTCGCGCAGACGTTCGCGGTGGCCCAGCTGGTGCGGCGCGGCGGCGGGCGGCGCCGGCACGAAGGCGCGCCCCAGATCCGCCAGCGTCGCCGGCGGCGGTTCAGATATAGGGAGGCTTGTCCCAGCCCTTGGGCGAGCGGGTGAAGATTTCGACGCCATCTTCGGTCACACCAACGGAATGTTCGAATTGGGCGGAAAGCGAACGGTCGCGTGTCACGGCCGTCCAACCGTCGTTGAGAACCTTTACGCCATAGCCGCCGAGATTGATCATCGGTTCGACGGTGAAGAACATCCCGGGCTTCAGGCCGATGCCGTGGCCGGGCTTGCCATAATGCACGATGTTGGGAAGGGCATGGAAGATGCGGCCCAAGCCGTGGCCGCAGAAATCGCGCACCACCGCGCAGCGCTCCTGGCCTTCGGCGTAGCTCTGGATCGCGTGGCCGATGTCGCCGGTGGTGTTGCCGGGTTTGACCACCGCGATGCCGCGCATCATCGACTCATAGGTGATGTCGACCAGGCGGCGGGCTTTGAGCTTCACGTCGCCGACCAGATACATCCGCGAGGTGTCGCCGTGCCAGCCGTCGAGGATCACGGTCACGTCGATGTTGACGACGTCGCCGTCGCGCAGCGGCTTGTCGTTCGGGATGCCGTGGCAGACGACGTGATTGATCGAGGTGCACACGGTGTGGCGGTAGCCGCGATAGCCCAGGCAGGCCGGAATGCCGCCATGGCTGACGACATAGTCGTAGGCGAGCTTGTCGAGATATTCGGTGGTGACGCCGGGCCTGACCTCGGGCACCAGCAGGTCGAGCACTTCGGCCGCCAGCCGCCCGGCGCGGCGCATGCCGTCGAAATCGGCGGGATTGTGCAGCGTCACGGCAAAATGGGCGCGGCGCGTGGCTTCGAAGGCATCGGCCTCGGGCATCACGGTCATGGCAGGCTGCTCTTCCTTGGGGCCGCTTGATGTAGGGGCTGGCCCCGTGTTTTCTAGGGGCAAGGAACTTGCCCAAGTCTTTACACCGGCCCGCCGCAATGAGCCAGACCGCGCCCATCACCGCCGCCATCCTCGTGATCGGGGATGAAATCCTGTCGGGCCGCACCCAGGACACCAACACCGCCTATATCGCCAGATTCCTGGGCGCCTTGGGCATCGATCTGCGCGAAGCCCGCGTGGTTCCCGACATCCAGGACGAGATCGTGGCGGCACTGAACGTCCTGCGCGCCCGCTACACCTATGTCTTCACCACCGGCGGCATCGGCCCGACCCATGACGACATCACCTTCGAAGCGGTGGCGGCGGCGTTCGGGGTCGGCTGCTATTTCCATCCCGAGGCGATGGCGGCGATGGCGGCGCGCTACAAGCCCGGCGAGTTCAACGACGCGCGCAAGCGCATGGCCTATATCCCGGTCGGCGCGGAACTGGTGCGCAACACGGTCTCGACCGCGCCCGGCGTACATATCGGCAACGTTTTCGTGATGGCCGGCGTGCCGATGATCATGCGCGCGATGATGGACGCGATCGAGCCCAGGCTTAAGCGCGGCGCCGTCGTCCATGCCGCGACGGTGCAATGCAAGGTTCCCGAAGGGCGAATCGCCGAAGGCCTCAAACGCATCCAGGCCGACCATAAAGACGTCGCAATCGGCAGCTATCCGTTCTATCGCGAAGACGGAAACGGCGTACAACTTGTCGCGCGCGGGCGTGACGCAGCCGAAGTCGAAACCGCGGCCCAGAAGATCGAGGGCTTGCTTCGCGACCTGGGGGCCGAGAGCGTCCGGGTGACGGCCTGAAGCCTCTTTTTGAGGCGAAAGGTGAAAGTTTACAGACATTAAGCATGACAAGGCGGCGCGCCTTGTGTAGCTTTCCAGTTCTGGGAAAGAGGCTTGCCGCCACGGATGGCAGGCCCGCTGGGGCTGGAAACTTAAAGACGACTGGGGCAGAAGCCCGACGAAAGGACTTGGTCCGCGCGAGGACCGCTGTGAGCGTTGATACCCGAGGAGTGACAAGAAAAATGACCATGAAGCGCGTTCTGGGGGCAGCGGCCGGCGGCGTGATGGTGGCGGTGGCCGGCGTGGCGCTGGCGGCCAATTTCACCTCGTCCAAACAAGCCGATTTCTTCGCTGCCGGGCGGCACCAGTTCTATGTCTGGTGCGCGGGCGGCTCGGACTTCATGGCGATGCAGAGCGGCGCCAGTGCTGAGGACGCCCAGATGCGCCTCTACAATCAGGAAAAGCGCGCCGGAAAGACCAATTGCTGGCCGGTCTGGCAGGGCCGGGT
>CAYXMO010000086.1:0-7623 GCA_964465935.1 uncultured Rhizobium sp. | reverse complement strand
ATCAGGAAAAGCGCGCCGGAAAGACCAATTGCTGGCCGGTCTGGCAGGGCCGGGTATCGAGCTAGGGATTCGCCCATAAGGGCAGGTGGACGGCGGCCGGAAGGCCGCCGTTTTCGTTTCCGGACCGCTTGACTTGGCCCGGCTCGCGGTAAGTATGCGCGACAGCCTCGCCAAGGAGATTCAACGGTGAAATACGGAATCGACTACCGCTTCTTGCCCAAGGGTGGCGCCTCGCCGGTCGACAATACCCAGCCGGTGGATGTCGAGGTCGATCACGATCAATTCGCCCTGATCCCCAATGTCGGCGACTTCGTCGACATCCCGGGCGACGATCCGGGCATGCGCAACGTGCCGCTGAAGGGCCGGGTGCGCTCGCGCCTGTTCAAATACGTGATGAACTATTGCTACATCACGATCGTCGTCGAGGACACCGACGAGGACTGGTCCAAGCTGCGCGCCAAGCACGCCAACAATTAGCGTTGCTTGTCATGGCCCGCCGGAGTGCGGGCCACCCAGGTGGTGAGCTGCCGTCGCCGAAGAATTTGGCTGCGCTTGATTTGGTTAGCCGGTGCGTGATGTCACCTGGGTGGCCCGCTTTTGCGGGCCATGACACGGTGTATTTCACAGCCCCAATTGCTTTTGTTCGGCGTCGAGCGCGGCGAGTTGATCGCCGTGCCCCGCCGCTGCCTTGCGCGCATCGGCCAGTGCTGCGTGCGCCTTGTCCTTGTCGCCCAGCACGGCATAGGCGCGGATCAGCCGCTGCCAGCCTGCGGGATCGTCGGGATTGGCTTTGAGCCGCGCCGCCAGTCCCGCCACCATCGCGCCGATGTCGGGCGGTCCGCCGCCGCTGCGCGCGCGCAGCTGCGCCATGCGGTCGACGAGATCGGCATGCAGGTCCGAATTGGCCGGCACGTCGGCCAGCAGGCTGCTCCAATACTGCAGCGCTTCGGCGTTGTTGCCACGCGCCGCCGCCGCCAGCCCCAGGAAATAGCGTGCCGCCTTGTCCTTGGGGTCCAGCGCCAGCGCCTGGCCGAACGCAGTGGCGGCGTCCTCCGTCACCGCCCCGGCGGCGGCGCGGGTCAACGCTTCGCCATAGGCCGAATAGAGGAACGAATAGCGCTGGCCCAAAGCCTCCGCCGCCTCGATCGCGCGGGCGAAGGCTTTGGCTGCGTCGGTCGCGTCGTTCGCCGACATGTAGGCCTGGCCCAGCAAGGCCCAGCCGCGCGGATCGCCGGGATGCTGGCGCACCGCCTTGGCAAGGCGCCCGATCAGCGCATTGAGGTCCTTGGCGTCGCCCCCTTGCAGATCGCGCGCCGCGAGGACGGGCTGACCGAACTCGGCATAGAGCGCGCCGCCGACGCCCAGCACGAACAGCACCGCCGCCGCGCCCAGCACCAGCCGCCCGCGCGCCGTGCCCTGCCTCAGAATGGGCCAGGCGGCGAAGGCGGCGGCGATGGCCGCGACGAGGGTAAGAATGAGATAGGTCAGGATCGCCATGCCGGCTAAGCGCCGTCCGGCGGCGGGCGCCGGAACTTGCCCTTGGCGAGCGCCACGATCATGCCGCGGATGGTGCGCACTTCCTGGTCGGTGAGATCGGCGCGGTTCAGCAGCGCCCGCATGTGCCGGATCATCGGCGTCTCTTTGCTCGGCGGATAGAGAAAGCCGCTGGTCAGAAGCTCGCCTTCCAGATGATCGAAAAGTTCGAACATCTCCTGGCGCGTCGCCTTGCGGGCGATGGGGCCGTGATCGATCCGCATCCCCGGCGTCGCGTCGGCGGCGCGAAACCATTCGTAGCACAGCAGCATCACCGACTGCGCCAGATTGAGCGACGAGAATTTGGCCGTCGGGATGGTGACGATCGCGGTCGCCAGCGAGACCTCGTCATTGTCGAGGCCGGAGCGTTCACCGCCGAACAGGATGCCGCAGCGCGTTCCCGTGGCGATCGCCGCCAGCAGCTGCCGCGCCGCTTCCGGCGGCGTCACCACCGGCTTGGCGACGCCGCGCTCGCGCGCCGTGGTCGCGAAGACGAGCTGCAGATCGCCCAGCGCCGCCGCCGCGTCGTCGTAGAGCCGCACGCTGTCGAGCAGGTCGGCGGCGCCGGCCGCCATATGCACCGCCTTCTCGTTCGGCCAGCCGTCGCGTGGGCGCACCAGGCGCAGGTCGCTCAATCCGAAATTCTTCATCGCCCGCGCCGCCGCGCCGATGTTCTCGCCGAGCTGAGGATGGGAGAGGATGACGACTGGAGCTGACACGTCGGGTGGCGTTGCTGGTGCGGCGAGACCTTCGCACGAATGGCCCGGCCAGATCACTAGCGGCGCATTGCCCTAGGACGCCGCGTCCCCCGGCGGTCGCCGCGGCGGATCGGGCGGCATCGGTGGATCGGGTTCGGTGGGCGGCGCCGGCTCGCCGTTGGGCGGTGTCGGTGGCGTCGGCGGTGTTGGAGGCGTGGGCGGTGACGGCGGACTCGGCGGCGTTGGCGGAGTCGGTGGTGTTGGAGGCGTCGGCGGAGTCGGTTCCGCCGGCGCGCTAGGAGCGGTCGGCGATGTCGGCGAATCAGGCCGATCCGGATTCGACATGGCCTAACATCTCCATGCGATCATCGCCCGCGTCTCGACACGGCGACGGGGGCCGGCCGGCGCCGCTATTGGCCGGCAGGCTTGCCCATCTTGGCGGCGAAACCGTCCGCCAGCTTGGCGGCCGCCTGGCCGGTGGCGAAGAAGGTTCCCAGCCCGACGCCCGGCAAGCCTGTGCCCGCCGAGGAGGTGCTGCCTTCGAATTGGCCGAGCACCGAGAGTGCGTCGGTGAGCCCGGCATTGTTGCAAGGCGCTGGCGGCGGCGGTGGCGGATTGCCGGCCGTCGGCGGTGGCGGCGGTGGCGGACAGGACGTGCCGCCCGACGTGAAGGATTGCAGCTGCTTGATGTTGCCGCCGGCGTCCTTGACGGTGACCGGCACGATCGCCACGTCGTAATTGTGGAACCCGACCGTCAGCTCCGCGCCTTGCGACGTCGTTCCGGCATTCGCGACCACGCCGAAGGCGTTCGACTGCACGAACACCAGCGGCGCCAGCTGGTCCTTGGCGCATCCCGCCAGGCCGAGGCCGCCAATACTCAAGCCAACCAGCAACGCGATCTGACGATTCATGGCTTCCCTCGTGGTTCCGCCGGACTGCAAAGAGGACCGGTCTCTTTCAGCAAGTCCCGCAACGCTTCGATCTGCTTCTCAGATGGGGTGATCACCACCAACCGGCACTCCGGCGAAATGTTCAGGGCCTTGACGTCGAAAGCGCCGATGGCGGTCTGACCTGCGACCAGCGTCGCGCCCAGTCCCCGTGTTTCGACGTAAGTCCCTTCGCCGGAAAGGTTAACTTGATTGATCGGCGCGAGTAAAGCGTAAGTCGTCTCGCGCTCGCCATTGCCGTGCTCGATCCGGGTAATCGAGCAGGACTGCAGGAATACTACCGCGGCGAGCAGGGCGGCTAGTCTTGCGCTGATTTTACCGGTCATGCCGTCCCCTTTCAGATCGCCTGCCGCATCATTGCCGGTTACGGCGCCGAAGCAACCCGCCTGCGGCGGACCCCGGCCGCCAACGCCGCGCCGAGCAGCAGGATCGGCGCCGCCATGCCGCCGGCGATCGCCAGCGCCGCGGGCACGCCGTGCGTCGGGAAGACACCCGTGGTGAAGGCGTAGGTTCCTTTACGACAGGGGCTGGGATCCATGCAGTCGTCGGTGCCCGCTTCCACCTTTGTCACGAAGATCGGCGGCGAAAAGTCGGCGGGCTCGACGCGGCCGTCGGCATGCCGCTGCGAATATCGCATGGTCACGCTCACCAGGCACAGGCACAGAATGAGCGCCGATGCGCAAAGCATCAGCACCGTCATCCAGCGCCGCCACGCCGTGACCGCAATCGCGGCGGCAACCAGCAAGAATGGCAGCGTCAGCCCGCCCAGAACGGCGGCAAGAACCGGCACGCCGTCCCGCGGATAAAGGCCGCGCACATCCGCCATGGCCCGGTCCGGGCAGGGAAAGCCCTCGATGCAGGCGAAATCCGTGACTTCGGTGTAGGCGGTCACGACAGGCTCGCCGGCAATGTCTTGTGTGACCGTGCCGTCGCGATGGGTGACGATGTGGTTGTGGGCCGGGCGCAACAGCGAAACGCTCAGCGCCAGCGCCAGGACGACACCGGCGAGCGCGGCCAGCCGTCTGTTTCTCCTGGCATTTTCGGGCCTTTGACGCATCGCCCGCCCCCCGTTATATCCCCCGCCACACAGCCATCCGGAAGGGTCTCATGGACAAGATCAAAGTCGCAAATCCCGTCGTCGAACTCGATGGCGACGAGATGACCCGCATCATCTGGGACCTGATCAAGAAGAAGCTGATCCTGCCCTATCTCGACATCAAGCTGGAATATTACGACCTCGGGATCGAGCATCGCGACGCCACCGCCGATCACGTCACGGTCGATGCCGCCGAAGCCATCAAGCGCGTCGGGGTCGGCGTCAAATGCGCCACCATCACGCCGGACGAGCAGCGGGTCGAGGAGTTCAAGCTCAAGCAGATGTGGAAATCGCCCAACGGCACGATCCGCAACATCCTGGGCGGCGTGATCTTCCGCGAGCCGATCATCTGCAAGAACGTGCCGCGCCTGGTGCCGGGCTGGACCCAGCCGATCATCGTCGGCCGCCACGCCTTCGGCGACCAGTACAAGGCGACCGATTTCAAATTCCCCGGCAAGGGCACGCTGTCGATCAAATTCGTCGGCGAGGACGGCAAGGTCATCGAGCACGAAGTGTTCAAGGCGCCGGGTTCGGGCGTCGCGATGGCGATGTACAACCTCGACGACTCCATCCGCGAATTCGCGCGCGCCTCGATGAACTACGGCATCATGCGCAAATATCCGGTGTACCTGTCGACCAAGAACACGATCCTCAAAGCCTATGACGGCCGCTTCAAGGACATCTTCCAGGAGGTGTTCGACAAGGAGTTCGCCGCCAAGTTCAAGGAACTCGGCATCACCTACGAGCACCGCCTGATCGACGACATGGTGGCGAGCGCGCTGAAGTGGAGCGGCGGTTACGTCTGGGCGTGCAAGAACTACGACGGCGACGTGCAGTCCGACACCGTGGCGCAGGGCTTCGGCTCGCTCGGCCTGATGACCTCGGTGCTGCTGTCGCCCGACGGCCAGACGGTGGAAGCCGAAGCCGCGCACGGCACGGTCACGCGCCACTACCGCGAACACCAGAAGGGCAAGTCGACCTCGACCAACTCGATCGCTTCGATCTTCGCCTGGACCCGCGGCCTGGCGCACCGCGCCAAGCTCGACGGCAACGCCGCGCTCGACAAATTCGCGCACACGCTGGAGAAGGTCTGCGTCGACACGGTGGAAGCCGGGTTCATGACCAAGGACCTCGCGCTCCTGGTCGGCCCGGAGCAGAAATGGCTCACCACCGAAGGCTTCCTCGACAAGGTCGACGAGAATCTCAGGAAGGCGATGGCGTAGAGTCGCGAACGCTGCTCAGCACGGCCCACAGCGCCCCGAGTCCGATCAGCACCGCGAAATCGTAGACGCAGAAGCGTCCGACTCGATAGAACGGCAGGTAGACGTCCAGGTGGAACCGGTCGATGCCGAATTCTTCGATCTCCACCCAGATTGCCAGCAGGCCGAGCATCGAGCCCAGCCGGACGGCGAACGGAAGGCGGCGAAACGGTATCGTTGTCATGATAACCTCGCGGTGAATTTCAAGCTGCGGGGTAGCACTTGAAGCGCGGTTCAAGTCAAACAAGTCCGGCGATCGGTTGGACCATCGGCGAACTGGCGGCGCGCGCCGGCGTGTCGGCGTCCGCCATCCGCTACTATGAGCGGCGTGGGCTGCTGCCCGCGCCGCCGCGGCGACACAAATGGCGGTATTATGACCGCGCAGCGCTGGATCGGCTCAGGCTGATCGTGCGCGCCCGCGCCAGCGGTTTCTCATTGTGGGAGATCGCGGCATTGCAAGCCGCTGCAGCGGATGGCCGCGACCGGCGCGCTCTGATTGCTGCCAGGCAAGCGGACGTCAGAGCCAAGCTTCAGCGGATTCAAGGCCAACTCGTCGAACTTGAACAAGCCGCTGACTGCGCCTGCCGGACGGCGTCCGATTGCGTATTGCTGGCACGGTCCTAGCGGCTGATCGTTCCGCTGCGTGCGCGGAATAAATCCGCGAGCGCAAGCCCGTCATGCGCTTGTCCGATCCGGCGCGGGCTCGCATCTTGCGCGCATGACAAACGTCGCCGACACCAATCCGCGCTGGCGCGGCTCGCTGCCCGATCATCTCGGCATGACGCACGAAATCGTCGAGCCGGGTCTTGTGAAGGGCCATTTCGCCATCGCGCCGCAGCACATGGCGGCGAACGGCTACATCCATGCCGCGACCATCGTCGCGCTGGTCGACTCGGCTTGCGGCATCGGTTCGACGACGGTGCTGCCGCAAGGCGCCACCGGCTTCACCACGATCGAGATCAAGGCGAACTATCTGGGCAGCGCGCGCGACGGCACCGTGACCTGCGAGGCCCGCCTCGTTCATGGCGGCCGCACGACGCAAGTATGGGATGCCACCGCCACCCACGCGCAGAGCGGCAAGGTGCTGGCGCTGTTCCGCTGCACCCAGATGATCCTCTATCCGCGCTGAGCGCCAACGATTTTGTCAGCAGTCCGCATGCAGCATCCGCATACCGCCCTTGTCGAATTGTTCTTGATTTGTTCCAAGGCCTCGCATAGTCTGCCCGCCAAACAGGAGTGGGATCATGATTGGCTATGTCACGATCGGCGCCAAGGACAGCGAGGCGTCGGGCAAGTTCTATGACGCCGTTCTCGGCGCCGTCGGCAACGAGCGCAAATTCGCCGATGGCGGCTGGATCGGCTACGGGCCCAAGGGCAAGGACGAGCACAGCGTCTATGTCTGCCCGCCTTTCAACAAGGAGCCGGCAAGCTTCGGCAACGGCATGATGATCGCGTTCAAGGCCGACGCGAAGGACAAGGTGGACGCGGCGTACAAGGCCGGCCTCGGTGCGGGCGGCTCGGACGAAGGCGCGCCCGGCTTCCGTCCGCCTGAGAAGCAAAGCTGGTACGGCGCCTATCTGCGCGATCCCACCGGCAACAAGATCGCGGTGTTCTTCACGCCGTGAGGTTTGCTGCTTCGCTTGCCGGCTTTGGCCGGCGGTAGAGAAGCAACACGATAACGATGCCGAGGAGCGGGCCGGCAAGTCCGGCCAGTCCGCCCTCGACACCCATCGCGCCGCCGGTCCACAGATCGGGTCCGCTGACCGCGAAGACCGTCCAGTGGGCGCCCAGATCGGTGCCGGTGACGGCGATGCCCAGCACCGGCCCCTGGAACGCGTTCCAGCCGAAATGGATTCCGATCGGCAGCCACAGCGCGCCGCTGCGCAGATAGGCGAGGCCGAGCAGAATGCTCGCCAGCGCGACATCGGCGCCGGCCAGAAGACCCGCGGTACCCTTCATGATCGCTCCGGCATGCAGGCCGACGAAGATGATGGTCGAAACGGTGACGGCGGCGGTACCCGAATAGTTGCACCAGATCTCCTGGAACAGATAGGAGCGCACGATCAGCTCCTGGTCGATCACGTTGATGA
>CAYXMO010000085.1:0-10533 GCA_964465935.1 uncultured Rhizobium sp. | reverse complement strand
CCGCACCGTTTGCGTTCCCTTGCCCCTGAAAAACGCCGCCTTGAGGGCGGTCTCGCATTTGGTCCGATTGGAGCTAGAATGTAAGGAGGTTGCGCACTCACCTGCAAGCGCGAAGGAGCCGCCCTGTCCGACGTCCTGACCAATGATGCCGTAACGGTACGCCTGCACGGCCACGACAACGTCGTGATCGCGGCGCGCCGCATCGCGCCGGGCACGCGGCTGGCGGCGGAGGCGGTGACGGCGCGCGACATCATCCCGTCCGGCCACAAGATCGCCACCGCGGCGATCCCGCTGGGTTCGCCGGTGCGCAAATACGGCCAGGTGATCGGCGTCGCCACCGCCGACATCGCCGCCGGCGCGCATGTCCATGTCCAGAACCTCGCCGTGTCCGATCTGCGCGAGGACGCGGCGGGCGGCGCTGTGTGGAGCAAGGCCGAGCCGGCGCGCAGCTTCATGGGCTATGCCCGCGCCGACGGCCGCGTCGGCACGCGCAACTATGTCGGCATCCTGACGAGCGTGAACTGCTCGGCAACCGTGGCGCGGCATATCGCCGAGGCGGCGGAGCGCGGCGGGCTGCTGCACGGTCTCGACAATGTCGACGGCATCGTGCCGATCACCCACACCAGCGGCTGCGGCATGGCCGGTTCGGGCGAAGGCTATGAGATTCTCAAGCGCACGCTGTGGGGCACGGCGGCGAACGCCAATTTCGGCGCGATCCTTCTGGTCGGCCTGGGTTGCGAAGTGCTGCAGATCGACCGGCTGAAGAAGGATTACGGCATCACCGACGGCGCGGCGTTCCAGTCCTATACCATCCAGGACATCGGCGGCACCAAGCGCGCAGTCGCCGAAGGACTAGAGCGGCTCAAAACGATTTTGCCGCAGGTGAACGCGGTGCGGCGTACGCAACAGCCGGCGAGCGCGCTGATCCTGGGCCTGCAATGCGGCGGCTCGGATGCCTGGTCGGGCGTCACCTCCAATCCGGCGCTGGGCAATGCCTCGGACCGGTTGGCGGCGCTGGGCGGCACCGTGATCCTGTCGGAGACGCCGGAGATCTATGGCGCCGAGCACCTGCTCTATGCGCGGGCGAAATCGCCGGCCGTGTCGGCGGCGCTGCGGGCGCGGCTCGATTGGTGGGAGCACTACACGCGCATCCACGGCGCCGAGATGAACAACAATCCCTCGCCCGGCAACAAGGCGGGCGGGCTGACCACGATCCTGGAGAAGTCGCTGGGCGCGGTGGCCAAGGCCGGCACCTCGCCGCTCAACGAAGTGATCGAGTATGCCGCGCCGATCCACGAACGCGGCCTCGTCTTCATGGATAGCCCCGGCTTCGATCCGGCGTCGGCGACCGGCCAGGTGGCGTCGGGCGCGACCCTGATCGCGTTCACCACGGGGCGCGGCTCGGCCTATGGCTGCAAGCCGTCGCCCTCGATCAAGCTGGCGTCCAACAGCGAGATCTACGAGCGGATGAAGGACGACATCGACATCGATTGCGGCGCAATCGCGCGCGGCGAGGCCAGCGTCGAGCAGAAGGGCGGCGAAATCCTGGACCTGCTGCTCAGCGTCGCCTCGGGGGCGCAGAGCAAGAGCGAGGAACTGGGCTATGGCGGCAGCGAGTTCGTGCCCTGGCAGGTCGGGGCGGTGATGTAGCGGCCCACCCACAGCCCGTTGATGTTGGCACCGTAGACGGGGCGCGAAAAGAGCCTGTAAGCTACGCAAAAAAGCGGACCGCCGGGCCAACCTCGTGGGGGGATGATTGCCTTATTTGCGTGTTGCAGCCGTGTTGGTGCTGTGCGTGTGGGCCGCTGCCTGCTCCACCACGCCCGAAGCCGTGCAGCAGAACGATCCGTTCGAGCCGATGAACCGGCAGGTCTTCGAACTCAACCACAGCCTGGACAACCGGGTCGCCCTGCCGGCGGCGACCTTCTATCGCAGCGTCGCGCCGGCGGCGGTGCGCGAGCACCTGCACTATTTCCTGACCAATCTGCATCTGCCGGTGACCTTCGCCAACGACGTGCTGCAAGGCAATTTCGAGCGCGGCGGTGAGGCGATCGGGCGCTTCGCGGTCAATTCGACGCTGGGCGTCGGCGGCGTGTTCGACGTCGCGACGGGCTGGGACCTGCCCTATCACCAGGAGGATTTCGGCCAGACCATGGGCTGGTACGGCGTCGGCGAAGGGCCCTATCTGGTGCTGCCGCTGGCCGGACCCGCGGTGCCGCGCGACATCGCCGGCAGCGTGGTCGACGGCTATCTCAATCCGCTCGGCTATGTGCAGTGGCGCTACAAGAACTACACCTATGCGTGGCCGGTGCGCATCCTGTCGCTGGTCGATTCGCGGGCCCAGGGCCTGGACGCCTTGCGCGAAATCCAGCGCTCCTCGATCGATCTCTACGCCACGACGCGCAGCCTCTACCGCCAGTCGCGCAACGCCGAAATCCACAACGGCCAGCCCGATGTCGCCGGTTTGCCGGACTTCTAGGCCTCCGCTACAAGCGAAGCCATGAACTGGGTAGAACGCATCGTCGCGCTGTGCACGCGCGTGCCGACGCTGATCGCGGCGCTCGGCGTCGCGGCCGGCGTCTTCGCGGGGCTGTACACCGCCGACAATTTCAACATGGACACCGACTCGACCAAGCTGATCTCGCCCAAGGTCGAGTGGCGGCAGCGCGAAATCCATTTCGATTCGCTGTTCCCGCAGCAGGTCAATCTGATCCTGATCGTGGTCGACGGCGACACGCCGGAACTGGCCGAAGCGGGCACCGCGGCGTTGACCGAGAGGCTGGGCAAGGAGACCAAGCTGTTCTCGGTGGTGCGGCGCCCCGACGGCGGCGACTTCTTCAACCGCAACGGCCTTCTGTTCCTCTCCCTGGACGAGGTGAAGGCGAACACCGACCAGATGATCGCCGCTTCGCCGTTCTTAGGACCCATGGCCGCCGATCCGTCGCTGCGCGGTATCATGCAGAGCCTGCAGACGGCGCTGCTGGGCGTGGCGCACGGCCAGGCCAAGCTCGCCGACATCGCGCGGCCGGTGGACGCGTTCGGCGCGACGCTGCAGAAGGTGGCGAACGGCGAGAAGACGTACCTGTCGTGGCGGGCGCTGGTCAGCGGCGCGCCGGCGACGACGCGCGAGACGCGGCGCTTCATCGAAGTGCAGCCGCAGCTCGATTTCGGCGCCCTGGAGCCCGGCGCCAGCGCCAGCGACGCGATCCGCGCCGCCGCGGCGGCGCTGCACCTGACGCCGGACAACGGCGTGCGCGTGCGCCTGACCGGGCCGGTGCCGCTGTCGGACGAGGAATTCGCGACCCTGGCCGAGCGCGCCTGGCTGATGGGCGCGGCGATGATGCTGGCGGTGCTGGCGACGCTGTGGCTGGCGGTGCGCTCGTTCAAGATCATCGCCTGCATCCTGCTGACGCTGGCGGTCGGACTCGCGGTGACGATGGCGCTCGGCCTCTATGTCGCGCATGTCTTCAACATCATCTCGATCGCCTTCGTGGCGCTGTTCGTCGGCATCGGGGTGGATTTCGGCATCCAGTTCTGCGTCCGCTACCGCCATGAGCGCTTCGCCGGCAACGATTTGCGCGAGGCCTTGAAGTGCGCGGCGCATGGCGTCGGCAAGCCGCTGGCGCTGGCGGCGGCGGCGACCGCGGTGGGGTTCTTCTCGTTCCTGCCGACCTCCTATGTCGGCGTCGCCGAGCTCGGCCTGGTCGCCGGCATCGGCATGATCGTGGCCTTCGTGCTCAGCATCACGCTGCTGCCGGCGCTGCTGATGCTGGTGCGGCCGTCGGGAGAGAAGGACGAAGTCGGCTACCGCGTGCTGGCGGCGGTCGACCGGGTGATGATCTCGCACCGCCGCCAGGTGATGGGTGTCGCGCTGCTGGTCGGCGCCCTGGCGGCGGCCGCGTCGGCGCTGGTGAAGTTCGACTTCAATCCCCTCAACCTGCGCAGCGCCAAGACCGAGTCGGTGTCGACCATTCTCGATTTGATGCGCGATCCGCAGACCTCGCCCAACACCATCGACGTGCTGGCGCCCAACCTGGCGGCGGCGCAGGCGCTGGCGGCCAAGCTGAGCGCACTGCCGCAGGTCGGCATGGCGATCACGGTGAGCGATTTCGTGCCCGACGATCAGGCCCGCAAGCTGGCGCTGATCTCCGACGCCGACGTGCTGCTCGACCCGATCGTCAATCCGTTTTCGGTCAAGGACCCGCCGAGCGACGCTGAGGTCGTCGAGAGCCTGAGCGCGACCGCGCAAGGCCTGCGCGACGCGGCGAAGTCCGACGCGACGGACGCCGGCAAGGCGGCGCTGCGGCTGGCCGATGCGCTGGACCGGCTGGCGAAGGGCGATGCGGGTTCGCGGGCGCGGGCGAGCGAAGCGCTGGTGCCCGGGCTCAAGACCATGCTGCTGCAGATGGCGTCGTCGCTGCAGGCCTCGCAGGTCAGCGTCGCGACCATGCCGCCCGAGATCGTGCACGACTGGATCGCCAAGGACGGCACGGCGCGCATCCAGGTGTCGCCCAAGGATACGACGGGACGCAACGAGGCGCTTAACGCCTTCTCCAAGGCGGTGATGCGGGTCGCCCCCGACGCCACCGGAGCGCCGATCTCGATCCGCCAATCGGGCACCACCATCGTCAACGCCTTCATCCAGGCGGGCCTGCTGTCCTTCGCCGTCATCACCGTGCTGCTGCTGCTGGTGCTGCGCAAGCTGCGCGACGTGATGCTGACGATCATCCCGCTGGTGCTGACCGGCGTGCTCACCATCGCGACCGCGGTGGCGATCGGGCTGCAGCTCAACTTCGCCAACGTCATCGCGCTGCCGCTGCTGTTCGGCATCGGGGTGGCGTTCAACATCTATTTCGTGATGGCGTGGCGCGCCGGGCAGATCGACCTGCTGCAATCCAGCCTGACGCGGGCGGTGATCTTCAGCGCCCTGACGACGGCGTCGGGCTTCGGCAGCCTGTGGCTGTCGAGCCATCCGGGCACCGCGAGCATGGGCGAGCTGTTGATGATCAGCCTGGGCTGGACGCTGGCGACGACGCTGTTCTTCCTGCCGGCGCTGATGGGGCGGCCGGAGAAGCGATGATTTCATCCTCCCCCTGAAAGGGGGAGGTGGCCCGAAGGGGGCGGTGCGGGACAGCTGATGTCCCCCTCCGCCTCGCTGCGCTCGGCACCTCCCCCTTTCAGGGGGAGGATTGATCTTACTTCAACGCCTTGTCCGCCAGGGCGTTGATCTTGGTCACCAGCGCCGCGGCGCCGCCGGACTTCACCGTCGCGGCGAAGTCGGAGCGGTAGACCGCAAGCTGGCTGATGTTGCCCTCGAGCAGGACGTCGATGATCTTCCAGCTGCCGCCCGTCTGGCGCAGGCGGTAGATGAAGGTGACGCTGTCGCTCGACGTCACCAGCTTGCTCGACACGTAATGGTCGGTGCCGCGCACCTGGACAGTGGGATCGACGACGAATTTCTCGCCCGAGAAGCTGGAGAAGTTGCCGGCATATTGCGCCGCCGTCATGCGCGCGAAGGCATCGGTCAGCGCCTTCTGGTCGGCCGGCGTGGCGGCGGCCCAGCCGGGGCCGGCGGCGTATTTGACCATCGTGTCGGCGTCGAAGGCCGCGGCGACGGCGGGCTGAAGCTTGGCGAAGCGGCCCTGGACGCCCAGCGCCTTGCCGCCCTTCATCGCGGCGAGCAGCGCGTCGTAGAAATTCTGCACGGTGGCGACGGCCGGGTCGGCGTCGGCGGCGCGGGCGGCGGCGCCGAGCGGCACGAACAACAGGGCCGCGACCATGGCGAGCCGGGACAGCAGGGACAGCATGCGAAACTCCATGGAATCGTCGCGGGCGGGAACTTACGCCCATTCAACCGGCGCGGCGCGGATTGGTTCCCGGTTCGGTTAAGGGCGTAGCGGGCGAGTGCGGCGAAAGTTGGCCAAACAAGGAAGGTTGGCACGCGGAGCCGCGAAGTCGAGCTCAACTCCGCGGCTCCGCGTGAACCAAATTTTAGGTGCGCGGGCGCGCCGACACTATCGGCATGCACCACACCAGGCGGCACCGCCCCCTCACCCTTACCCTCTCCCCCGCTTCGCGGGGCGAGGGAATTAGCGAAGGGCTTGCGCCTTCTTCACGAAATGGGCCTGGACGACGCGGACGATGTCGCCCGCCGCGAGGCCGGCGGTTTCGTATTGCTTGTCCGGGCTGTCGTGCTCCTGGAAGACGTCCGGCAGGGTCATGGTGCGGATGTCGAAGCCGGGGCGCAGCAGGCCTTCATTGGCGACGAAGTGCAGGACCTGGGCGCCGAAGCCGCCAGTCGAGCCTTCCTCGATCGTCACCAGCATGCCGTGGTTGCGCACCAGGCGGCGGATGAGATCGGTGTCGAGCGGCTTGGCGAAGCGCGCGTCGGCGACGGTGCAGGAGATGCCTTTCTGCGCGAGCTGTTCGGCGGCGGCGCCGGCGGCGGCAAGGCGGGTGCCGAGCGAGAGGATCGCGACCTCCTTGCCTTCGCGCACGACGCGGCCCTTGCCGATGGGGAGAACCTGGCCGCGCTCCGGCAGCGCGACGCCGACGCCTTCGCCGCGCGGATAGCGCAGCGCGATGGGGCCGCTGTCGTGCGCGGCGGCGGTCGCGGTCATGTGCATCAGCTCGGCCTCGTCGGCCGGCGCCATCACGACGAAATTGGGCAGGCAGCACAGGTAGGCGAGATCGAACGAGCCGGCATGCGTCGCACCGTCGGCGCCGACGAGGCCGGCGCGGTCCATCGCGAAGCGCACGGGGAGATTCTGGATCGCGACGTCATGCACGACCTGGTCGTAAGCGCGCTGCAGGAAGGTCGAGTAGATCACGGCGAAGGGCTTGAGGCCTTCGGTGGCGAGGCCGGCGGCGAAGGTCACGGCGTGCTGCTCGGCGATGCCGACGTCGAAGGTGCGTTTGGGGAACGCCTTCTCGAACACGTCGAGGCCGGTGCCCGACGGCATGGCGGCGGTGATGGCGACGATCTTGTCGTCGGCTTTCGCCTCGGCGATCAGCGCCTTGGCGAAGACGGCGGTGTAGTTCGGCGCCTTGGACGGGCTCTTCTTGAGCGCGCCGGTGGCGACGTCGAAGCCGGTATTGGCATGGCCTTTGTCGGCGGCGGCTTCGGCCGGGGCGTAGCCCTTGCCTTTTTGCGTGCGGATGTGGAGCAGGACGGGCGCGGCGGCGCCGTCGCGGATCTTCTCCAGCGCCTCGACCAGCGCGACGACGTCGTGGCCGTCGACCGGGCCGATATGGGTCATGCCGAGCTTCTCGAACAGCGTGTGCTGCGACGAGTTGGTCTGCGCAAGATGGTTGAGATGCTTGTTCAGCGCGCCGGTGGCGGGCGCGATCGACATGTCGTTGTCGTTAAGAACGACGAGAAGGCGCGAGCCCAAGTGCCCGGCATTGTTGATCGCTTCATAGGCCATGCCGGCGCTCATCGCGCCGTCGCCGATCACGGCGATGACGTGGTTGTCCTTGCCGAGCAGGTCGCGGCCGACCGCCATGCCGAGGCCGGCGGAAACGGAAGTCGAGGAATGGGCGGCGCCGAACGGGTCGTAGGCGCTTTCGCTGCGGCGGGTGAAGCCGGAAAGGCCGCCGCCCTTGCGGATGGTGCGGATGCGGTCGCGTCGGCCTGTCAGAATTTTGTGCGGATAGGCCTGGTGGCCGACATCCCAGACGATGCGGTCGTCCGGCGTGTCGAAGACGTAGTGCAGCGCGACGGTGAGCTCGACGACGCCGAGGCCGGCGCCGAAATGGCCGCCCGAGACCGAGACCGCGTCGATCAGCTCGTGGCGCAATTCATCGGCGCACTGCTTGAGCTGGGACTTGCCCAGACGGCGCAGATCGGCCGGGACCACGATGGTATCGAGCAGAGGCGTCCGGGTGGTGGGCGTGGAATCGGGCATCAGGACTCTCTGTCCAGCAAAAAGAGCGGAAGGTCGGCGAGTTCGGGCGCGGCGTTGCCGTAAGGTGCCAGCGTCGCCGCGGCGCGGCGGGCGAGCTTTTCGGCTTCGGCGCGGGCGCCGTCAATACCGAGGATCGAAACCAGCGTCGCCTTGCCCTGGTCCTTGTCCTTGCCGACCGCCTTGCCGGTCTTTTCCGCCGTCGAGGTGACGTCGAGCAGATCGTCGGTGATCTGGAAGACCAGGCCCATGTCGCGAGCATAAGCGCGCAGGCGGTCGCGGTCTTCGGCCGCGGCTTCGCCCAGGATGGCGCCGGCCTCGCAGGAGAATTCGAAAAGCTGGCCGGTCTTGAGGCGTTGCAGAAGTTTAATCTGGTCGGCGCCGAAGGTGCTCTGCGCCGCCAGCATGTCGATCATCTGGCCGCCGATCATGCCGTTGTGGCCGGAGGCCTCGGCAAGGCGCAGGACGAGCGCGCTGCGCACCTCTCCGGAAGCGTGAGTCGCGGGATGGGCGAGGATTTCGAAAGCGAGCGTCAGAAGCGCATCGCCCGCCAGCACCGCCGTCATCTCGTCATAGGCGATGTGCGTGGTGGGGCGGCCGCGGCGCAAATCGTCGTCGTCCATGCACGGCAGGTCGTCATGCACCAGCGAATAGGTGTGGAGAACTTCGATGGCGGCGCCGACGCGGGCGGCGCGCGCCGGATCGACGGCGAACAGCTTGGCCGCGTTCAGGACGAGGAACGGGCGCAGGCGCTTGCCGCCGGCGAAGGTCGCGTAGCGCATGGCTTCCTGGACGCGGGAATGCAGGCCTTGCGGCTTGGGCAGAAGTTGCTCCAGCGCGGCGTCAACCGTCTTTGCCGCGGCGGCGAGTGCCTGCGGCAATGCCGAAGCTTGGGGCCGAGCCGTGCTCGCAGCCCCTTGTGACCTACCCACCATGCTATCCCCGTGCGCTCCCAGCCAGCCTTAATTTCCCCAAAACCAGCAGGGATATGACAAACTACCCTAGCACAATTGATGCGCTCGCTGGGCACACCTAACTATACGGCTTGGTAAATGCCAGCCTGCGTGGTTGCACTGCATCATGCGGGTGGCTATAGCCTGAAATTCGGGCAAAGATGCGCGGCAAAAGGAACTCCAGATGCGAGTCATTCTCGCCCAACCCCGTGGATTCTGCGCCGGCGTGGTGCGCGCCATCGACATCGTCGAGCGCGCGCTCGAGAAGTATGGCGAGCCGGTCTATGTCCGCCACGAGATCGTGCACAACAAGCACGTCGTCGACACGCTGAAGAACAAGGGCGCGGTGTTCGTCGAGGAACTCAACGAGGTTCCCGACGGCGCGGTGACGGTGTTCAGCGCCCATGGCGTGCCGCGCGCCGTGGTCGACGACGCCCAGTCGCGCAAGCTGCCGGTGCTGGATGCGACCTGCCCCTTGGTCTCCAAGGTGCACAATCAGGGCAAGCGCTATGTCGCGCACGGACGCGAGCTGATCCTGATCGGCCATGCCGGTCATCCCGAAGTCGAAGGCACGATGGGCCAGGTCGGCGCGCCGGTGACGCTGGTGCAGTCGGAAGCCGAGGTCGAGAAGCTGACGATCCCGTCCGACACGCCGGTCGCCTATATCACCCAGACGACGCTGTCGATCGACGACACCAAGGGCATCATCCTGGCGCTGAAGCGCCGCTTCAGCGACATCGTCGGGCCGGAGACGACCGACATCTGCTACGCGACGCAAAACCGCCAGACGGCGGTACGCCAGCTCGCCAAGGTCGCCGATGTGATCCTGGTGGTGGGCGCGACCAACTCCTCCAACTCCAACCGCCTGGTCGAGATCGGGCGCGAGGAAGGCATTCCGAGCTATCTGTTGGCCGACGGCAGCGAGCTCAAACCCGAATGGGTCAAGGGCAAGCACGCGGTGGGCCTGACCGCCGGCGCCTCGGCGCCCGAGAAACTGGTCGAGCACGTCATCGAAGCGCTCGGGCGCATCGAAGCCGTCGAGGTCGTGACCATGGACGGCAAGAAAGAGCACATCGAATTCCGCCTGCCGGCGGAGCTGCGCAACGTTGACCGCGCACCGGCGGCTTAAAGAACAGGAACGGAGACAGCGTTGGGTATTCCTCTGCACCAGGCCGCGAAGATCGGCACCTATGTGATGAAGCAGCACCTGACGGGCAAGAAGCGCTACCCGCTGGTGCTGATGCTGGAACCCTTGTTCCGCTGCAATCTCGCCTGCGCCGGCTGCGGCAAGATCGATTATCCCGACGACATCCTCAACCAGCGCCTGAGCTATCAGGAGTGCATGGACGCGATCGACGAGTGCGGCGCCCCCGCGGTCTCGATCGCCGGCGGCGAGCCGCTGCTGCATCGCGAGATGCCGCAGATCGTGCAGGGCTTTTTGGACCGCAACAAGTTCGTGATCCTGTGCACCAACGCGCTTTTGCTGAGCAAGAAGATCGACCAGTACAAGCCGCACGCCAATTTCACCTGGTCGATCCATCTGGACGGCGACAAGGCGATGCACGACCATTCGGTGTGCCTCGACGGCGTCTACGACAAGGCGATCGACGCGATCAAGCTGGCCAAGTCCAAGGGCTTCCGCACCCAGATCAACTGCACGCTGTTCTCCAACGCGA
>CAYXMO010000084.1:8838-10546 GCA_964465935.1 uncultured Rhizobium sp. | reverse complement strand
CTCACGGCGCTCGACCGCTCCAAGCTGTCGCGCGACAACCAGGCCGATGCCGCGATCCTCGACAGCCAGCTGCGCTATGCGATCTGGGACGAGGAGGTGCTGCAGAGCTGGGCGTGGGACCCGCAATCCTATTCTTCCATCGCCGGCAACGCGCTCTACGGGCTGATGTCGCGCGAATTCGCGCCCCTGCCCCAGCGCCTGCACGCGGCGATCTCGCGGATGGAGAAGCTGCCCAGGCTCTACGCCCAGACGCGCGAGAATTTGCAGCCGGCGCGGGTGCCGGCGATCCACGCAACGACGGTGGCCAAGCAGAATGGCGGCGTGCTCAGCATCGTCGACGGCATGGTGATGCCCAATGCCGGCGCCCTCGACGCCAGGGGCAAGGCGCGGCTCAACGCAGCGGCGGCCAGGCTGAAAGCGGCGGTGGCGGAGCATCAGGCGTGGCTGGACAACACGCTGGTGCCGGGCGCCAAGGGCGATTTTCGCATCGGCGCCAAGCTGTTCGACGAGAAGCTGGCGTTTACGCTCAACTCGCCCTTGAGCCGCAAGGAAATCCGCGCCCAGGCCGATGCCGCCATCGAACGCACGCGCGGCGCGATGTACGAGGTGTCGCTCAAGGCGCTGGCGCAAGGCGGCCATGCCGTCGCCACACCCAATGTGATCACGCCCGAGTTCCAGCAATCCACTATCGAAGCGGCGCTCGCCCTCGCCTATGCCCAGAAGCCGCCGCGCGACAAGGTGGTGGAGTCCTGCACCGCGGCGCTGAACCTGGCGACGGATTTCGTGCGGCAGAAGGACCTGATCACCCTGCCCGACGCGCCGGTGCAGGTGGTGACGATGCCGGAATTCGCGCAAGGCGTCGCCGTCGCCTATTGCGACTCGCCGGGACCGCTGGACAAGGGGATGAAGACCTATTTCGACGTCTCGCCGATCCCGGCGGACTGGACGGCCGAGCAGTCGGACTCGTTCCTGCGCGAATACAATCTGTACGGCATCCAGGACGTCGCGGTGCACGAGGCGATGCCGGGGCACTATGTGCAGCTGTGGCATTCCAACAAATGCCCGTCGATGATCCGCGCCGTGCTGGGCTCGGGCTCGTTCGTCGAGGGCTGGGCGGTCTATGCCGAGGCGATGATGGTCGACAACGGCTTCCGCGCCGCCGAGCCGCTGGTCAAGCTGGCGCAATTGAAGGTCCTGCTGCGCACGATCACCAATTCGGTGCTCGACCAGGCGCTGCATGTCGACGGCATCTCCAAGGAAGACGCCATGACGATGATGACCAAGCTCGCGTTCCAGCAGGAGCGCGAGGCGAACGGCAAATGGACCCGCGCCTGTTTGAGCTCGACGCAGCTGTCGACCTATTTCGTCGGCGTCACCGAGCACGACGCTATCCGCGCCGAGGCCGAGCGCCGCGCCGGCGCCGGCTTCGCGCTGAAGGCCTATCACGACAAGGTGCTGTCCTACGGCTCGGCGCCGGCGCGCCATGTCCGCGCCCTGATGTTCGGCGAGCCGATAGGATAACGCCGCGTCAGCGGATGCGGCGGACCGACGAGATGCGGTCGTCCATGCCCAGGCGGTCGAGCTTGGAGATGTCGTGATCGACGGTGATGCAGCGGCCGCGGAAATGCGAATGCTCGCACAACTCCCACACGCCGCGGCGGACCTCGACGCTGGAGACGCGGTCGTCGAAGCGGATCCAGTCCAGGTC
>CAYXMO010000084.1:0-8738 GCA_964465935.1 uncultured Rhizobium sp. | reverse complement strand
GCGGATGGGGTGAGATTCGAACTCACGGTGACGTCGCCGCCACGCCGGTTTTCAAGACCGGTGCCTTAAACCGCTCGGCCACCCATCCGGATAGGGCCGGTTTGCAGCAGTTTGGCGGCGAATTCAATTGCCGTATGCTGGGACGGCCAAATCAGGGGCTCACGTGGCGGACGAGTATCGCGCGCGCGAAGTGTGCAAGCAGTCGGGCGTCTATCGCGCGGTGCATGGCGCCTCGCATGCGCCCGACCACGACGTCACCGTGATCTACGGCCACATCTTCCCGCGCTGCAGCCATCACGGCTGCGAGCCCACTTTCGTGCTGGTCGCGGCGGGGCAGAACGTCACCTCCAACAACTGGTTCAAGTGAGCGCCCCATGAGCATGCTGACGCGCAGGACGATGCTGGCAGCGGGCGCGGCACTGGCGGCAACGGGACCGGCGCTGGCGGGCAAGAAGCAGTCGACCGTCGACTACATCAAGAGCATCCATAACCGCCTGCTCTGCCTCGACACCCATCTCGACACGCCGGCGGTGTTCACGCGGCCGGGCTGGGACATCATGCAGCGGCACACCTACGCGACCGGTCTGTCGCAGGTCGATTATCCGCGCATGGCCGATGGCGGGCTCGACGGCGGGTTCTTCGCGATCTACACGGCGCAAGGGCCGTTGACCGACGCAGGCATGATGGCGGCGCGCGATGCGGCGCTGGTCCGCGCTGCGGGCATCCGCGAGATGGTGGCGAAGAACGCGGCGCATTTCGCGCTCGCCTTCGTGTCCGCCGACGCACCGCGTATCGCCAAATCGGGCAAGCGCATCGTCTATCAGTCGATCGAGAACGCCTATCCCTTGGCCAACGACGTGACCTTGCTGCGCAGCTTCTACGCGCTGGGCGTGCGGCTGTGCGGCGTAGCGCATTTCAAGAACAACCAGTTCGGCGATTCCGCGACCGACACCAAGCAATGGGGCGGACTGTCGCCGGCCGGGCACGCGCTGGTGGCGCTGGCCAACGAGCTGGGCATCGTGCTCGACCAGTCGCATTCCTCGGACGACGTGTTCGACCAGCTGGTGGCGACGTCCAGGACGCCGATCGCGCTGTCGCATTCGGGCTGCCGCGCGGTGCACGATCATCCGCGCAACATCGACGATGCGCGGCTCAAAGCGCTGGCGGCGTCGGGCGGCGTGATCCAGATCAACTCGCTCAGCGCCTATCTGATCGACACGCCGAAGAATCCGGAGCGCGACAAGGCGCAAGGCGCGGTCTATGCCAAGCTGCGCGACCTCAGATCGATGACGCCGGCCGATGCGGCGAAGGCCATCGCGGACGCGGCGGCGGCGCTGAAGGCGATCAATGCGCAATACCCCGAGCCGCGCGCGACGTTCGAGGACTTCATGGCGCACATGCTGCATGCGCTGAAGACGGTAGGCGTCGAGCATGTCGGGGTCGGCGCCGACTGGGATGGCGGCGGCGGCGTGACGGGGATGGAAGACTGCGCCGACAATTGGAAGATCACGGCGCGGCTGATCAAGGAAGGCTACAGCGAAACCGATCTGCAGAAAATCTGGAGCGGCAACATCCTGCGCGTGCTGAAGGCGGCGGAGGACGGCAAGAGCAAGCCGCCGGCGCCAGCCCAGCCGGCCGGAGGCGGCGAATGAGCGTGGCGGATACAGCCTTCGCCGGATTGGCGGCGCTGGCCGGACGCGCGGCGCCGGACTTCGTGCGCATCGAAAGCGAGACGCCGGCGCTGAAGACGCGCTACTACGCCGACGAGGCGGCGGCGGCGGCCATCGCGGCAGGAGCGATGACGGCGGCGGACATCTGGACGCTGCGCAGCGGCGAGACGCAACGCGTCACGGTGAACACGCGCGAGGCGGCGGCGGCGCTGGTCGGCTTCCTACACCAGACGTTCGACGACGCGTCGAAGGCGCCCGACCCGCGCGGGCGGCTGGCGGCGGCATCCACCGCCGCGAACGGTTTCCACAAGACGCGCGACGCGCGGCATGTCTTCCTGCATCCGAGCTTTCCCGAAAGCACCAAGCGCCTGCTCAAAGTGCTCGATTGTCCGGACGAGCCGGACGCCGTGGCGGCGACCATGCACAAATGGGACGCGCTCGACTTCGAGAACGCGGCCGCGGCGGCGGGCGCCTGCGCCGGACTGGCGCGCACGCCTGAGGAGTGGGACGAGAGCGAGCAAGGGCGCATCCTTGCCAGCCGTCCGGTGGTTGAGGTGACCCAGATCGGCGACAGCAAGCCCGAGCCGTTCGCGCGCGGCGGCGCGGCGCCCTTGTCCGGCATCCGGGTGCTCGATCTGACGCGGGTGCTGGCGGGGCCGACCTGCGCGCGCACCCTGGCGCAGTTCGGGGCGCAGGCGATGGTGATCTCGTCGCCCGCCCTGCCCTCGGTGCCCTATTTCGTCACCGACACCGGACACGGCAAGCTGGCAGCGTTCGCCGATCTGACCGGCGAAGACGGCCGCGCGACGCTGCGCCGGCTGGTGCGCGAGGGCGACGTGTTCTCCCAAGGCTATCGCCAGGGCGCACTGGAGCGGCACGGCTTCGGACCGGTCGAACTGGCGGCGCTGCGGCCCGGCATCGTGGTGACGGCGATCAACTGCTACGGCCACGAGGGACCGTGGCGGGCGCGGCCGGGCTGGGAGCAACTGGGGCAGAC
Source organism: uncultured Rhizobium sp. (assembly GCA_964465935.1). GTDB lineage: Bacteria > Pseudomonadota > Alphaproteobacteria > Micropepsales > Micropepsaceae > Rhizomicrobium. Next base: position 6,071 of record CAYXMO010000084.1, on the reverse strand, counting down.
CGTGACCGGCATGGCGATGGTGCATGGCGGCGCCGAAGGGCCCAAGCTGCAGCCCGGCGCAGTGACCGACTACACGACGGGGTTCCTCGCCGCGTTCGGCACGATGGTGGCGCTGCGGCGCCGCGCGCTGTATGGCGGATCCTATCTGGTGCGCGTCTCGCTGGCACAGACGGCGATGTGGATTCGCGGGCTGGGATTGGCGGATGAGGCGCGGCTCGACCAAGCGCGGGCGCTGGACGCGGCGGAGATCGCGGGGTTCTCGATCCGCAGCGAAGACACCGGCTTCGGACCGATGACGCATCTGCGCCCACCGGTGACACTGAGCGCGACGCCGGCGCGCTGGGTGCGGGGGGTAAGGCAGTTGGGGAGCGATAAGGCCGAGTGGTTGGAGAAAGCGCCGTTCTAAATCACTTCGTCATCGCCGGCCTTGTGCCGGCGACCCAGGATCACCCATGCAGCATTCGGGAGTATGGATCCCCGGGACAAGCCCGGGGATGACGTTTGCTTGGCAAGCCAAGCAAACGTCACTTCACCTTCTTCGGCGGCGTGAAGTCGGCGTAGCGGATCGGGGCGCCGGTGTCCGCGACGACGGAATTGGTGCCGGGCTGCGGCGTCTCGTAGCGCTTGTATTCGGGCACCTGGTCGATGCGGGCGAAGCGGTAGCCTTCCTCGATCAGCGCCGGAACCACGGCTTCGACCAGCGCGCCGGCCTTGCTGCCGATGCAGTGCATCAAGACGACGCCGCCGTCGTGGCGGCGGATTTCGCGGATGTAGCCCTTGGCGCAGGTCGCGGCGGCCCAGTGATGGCTCCAGCACGCCCAGTCGGCGGCGCTCATGACGTAGCCGTCGCGCGTCATCGAGATGTCGCCGCCCTCGTCCCAATAGATCGGCCCGATATAGTTGCGCAGGATCGGATCGGCGTTGAGGATCGCGGCATGGGCGCTGCGCCAGGAACCGAACGGGGCGCGGAAGTAGAACTTGTCGCTCGGCCGCATCAGCGGCGCGATCTCGTTGTGGACGAGACGGATCTGGTTGATCAGGCGCTCGGGATTGGCGTCGTAGCGGCGCCCCAGCAGCGGATGGGTGTCGCTGTGGTTGGCAAGCAGATGGCCTTCGGCGGCGATGCGGGCGAGCACGTCGGGGTAGTGGCGCGCCATCATGCCGACGATAAAGAACGTCGCCTTGACGTTCATCGCTTTCAGCGCATCGAGCACGGCGATGGTGTTGTTGTTGGGGCCGTCGTCGAAGGTCAGCGCCACGACATGGGCGTCGCGCAGGCCGGAGTGGAAGACGTTGCCCGGCTGGAACAGCGCGATGCGTCCATCGTCCTGCGCCGAAGCGCTGCCGATGCAGCCGGCGGCGATGGCCACCGCCGCGGCGAGCTTGCGAAAACGCATAGCGTTCAGCCCCTTACCCTCGAGTCCTGAGAGCTTAGGAGCTTAACGCTGTGCCAACAAGGCACAGTTGGCCGGTATGGCTAACGCGCCGCCACCGTCAGAGCATGATTTTTGATGGGAAGTTCCCGGATTCGGGTGCCGGTGGCGGCGAAAATCGCGTTGGCGACGGCCGGGGCGAGCGGCGGGACCCCCGGCTCCCCGGCGCCGCCCAGCGGGGCGTCGCTTTCCATCAGATGGATTTCGATCTGCGGCGTGTCGGCGAGGCGGACGACTTCGTAGTCAGGGAAGTTGGCCTGCACCACGGCACCCTTGGCGATGGTGATCTCGCCGTTCAGCGCGGCGCTGAGGCCGTAGAGGATGCCGCCTTCGATCTGCGCCTTCATGCCGTCGGGGTTGACCGCCATGCCGGCATCGACCGCGGTGACGACGCGGTCGACCTTCACGCCGCCGCCGGGCGGAATGCTGATCTCCACGACATGGGCGACGATGGTCTGGAAACTCTCGAACAGCGCGATGCCGCGGCCGCGGCCCGGCTCGATCGGCGTGCCCCAGCCGCCCTTGGCCGCCGCGAGGTTCAGCGCCGCGAGATGGCGCGGCCTGGCGCCGAGCAGCGAACGGCGGAAGTCCAGCGGGTCCTTGCCCGCGGCATGCGCCATCTCGTCGACGAAGGATTCGATGAAGAAGCCGTGCCACGAGGCTTCGACGCTGCGCCAGGGACCGGTCGGGATGTGGGTCGCCACCTTGGCAGTGCGGATGCGCTGGTTGGCAATGCCGTAGACGATGTGGGCTTCGCTGTTGGCGCCGTCGTCCGTCGTGTAGTCGTTGACCCAGGCGAGCGGCGCGCCCTTTCCGTCCAGCGCCGCGGTCAGGTGGCTGGTGACGTTGGGACGGTAGTAGTCGTGCTGCATGTCCTGGTCGCGGGTGTAGATCAGCTTGATGGGCGTGCCGGGTAGCGCCATCGCGGTCCTCACCGCGTGTTCCAGGAAATTGAAATAGCCGGGCAGCCGGCGGCCGAAGCCGCCGCCCATCGGCAGCAAGTGATACGTCACCTTGTCCAAGCCGAGGCCGGCGGTGGCGGCGCAGAAGGCGCGTGCGCCCAGGCCGTCCTGCGTGCCCGACCACACTTCCAGCGTGCCGTCACCGCGCCACAGCGCGGTCGCGTTCATCGGCTCCATCGGCGCATGGCTGAGATAGGGCACGCTGTAGGTGGCTTCGACCAGGCGGCCGCTCTTGAGCGCGTCGGCGCCGTCGCCTGTGGAAATGTCCTGCTTGAGGTCGTCGCCTTTGAGGCCGGCGGCATGGCGGGCCGCGATCTGCGCCGAGGTCACGGTGCCGTTGCCGGCATTGTCCCAGCTCGGGTTCAGCGCCGCGACGGCGTCGCGGGCGCGCCAGAAACGATCGGCGACGACGACGACAGCGTCGTCCAGGCGCACGACTTTGCGGATGCCACGCTTGGCGTCGATGGCGCTGGAGTCCACGCCTTTCAGCTTGCCGCCGAACACCGGCGAGATGCGGATCGCGGCGTAGAGCATGCCGGGCTGTTTGACGTCGAGGCCGTAATGGGTGGTGCCGTCGACCTTCTTGGGAATGTCGACGCGAGCGATCGACTTGCCGACCAGGGTGTATTGGCTGCGCGGCTTGAGCGTGGGGTTGGACGGCGGGCTGTAGGCCGCGGCGTCGGCGACGAGCTCGCCATAGCCGAGGCTGCGGCCCGTGGCGGCGTGCAGCACGCGGTTGGACTTGGTGGAGCAGGCGGAGGTATCGACGTTCCAGCGCGCGGCGGCGGCCTTGACCAGCATCTCGCGCGCCGCGGCGCCGGCGTGGCGCATGCCGAGCACGCCGGTGAAGCGCACGGCAGAGGAGCCGCCGGTGATCTGCAGGTCCATGATCCCGGCCACGGTGCGGAACGTATTGGCGACGGCGCCGCGCAGAAAGGCGGGCAGATTGTCGGCGGTCATGTCCTGCACCGACAGGATGAAGCCTTCGCCGAGGGGCCCGTTGGCGAAGACCTGGTCGGGCGGCGCGGCTTCGACCTTGACCTTGCTCCAATCGGCGTCGAGCTCTTCCGCCGCCATCTGCGGCAGCGCGGTGAAGATGCCGGTGCCCATGTCGCAATGGGGAATGACGACGGTGACGCTGTCGTCGGCGGCGATCCTGATCCAGTTGTTGATGAAACGCTCGCCGGGCGTGGCGGCGACGGCGTCGGCGCGCGCCGCCATGTCGCGCGGCCAGGAAACATAGGAGACTGAACCGACGACCAGGGCGCCGGCGGTGCCGAGGCCGCCGAGGATGAAGGTGCGGCGGGAGGGGACGAAGGCGTTCATGGCGTGCCTCCGGCGAGCGCACGCACCGCCTCGCGGATGCGCGGATAAGTGCCGCAGCGGCAGATGTTGGTGATCGCCCGGGCGAGGTCGTCGTCGCTCGGCGCCGGGTTGGTCCGCAAGAGCGCGCTCACCGCCATGATCATGCCCGATTGGCAATAGCCGCATTGCGGCACCTGGTGGTCGATCCAGGCCTGCTGCACCGGCGTAAGGCCGCCGGTACTGAGGCCCTCGATGGTGGTGATCTCGGCGCCGACGACGGAGCCAACCGGAGTCACACAACTGCGTTGCGCATTGCCGTCGATATGCACGGTGCAGGCGCCGCATTGCGCGATGCCGCAGCCGAACTTGGTGCCGGTAAGGCCGACCTCGTCGCGGATGACCCAGAGCAGCGGTGCGTCGTTCTCGACGTCGAGATCGTGGACCGTGCCGTTGATTTTAAGCTGGACCGTCATGCGCGCCTCCGCGAAGGGGTGAGTCATATCATAACCTCTCCCGCTTGCGGGAGAGGTCGGCGAGCGAAGCGAGACGGGTGAGGGAAAGCGTGCGGCATGCCCTCACCCGGAAATGCTTTGCATTTCCGACCTCTCCCGCAAGCGGGAGAGGTGATTTCGTCACGAACCGCCGCCCGCCGCCGCGACTTGGCGGTGGCCGGAGACCAGGGCGAAGGTGCCGGGGAAGTCGCTGCGCGTCAGGTACAGCATGTAGCGCGCCGCTTCGTCGAGCGGATCGAGATGCGGCACCCCGAGACCGGCCTGGCGCGCCGAGTGGATGGTGAAGCCGGCGATGGCGCCGTCAGGCGCGACCCAGGCTTCCAGCACCGGCGCCATGCCGGAGACCGCATAGGTCTGCACGCCGTTATAGGTCCAGAAATTGCCCAGGCTGTAGGCGATGAGGTGACCACGATAGACCTCCACGGCGCGCGGCACATGCGGGCCCTGCCCGATCACGATGTCGGCGCCGGCGTCGATCACGGTGTGGGCAAAGGCGGTGACGTTGCCGCGGTTCTCGCCGGCGAACATCTCGCTGCCCGGCTTGACGTGGACATAGGTCCAGCCCTCGCCGCCGCCATGGAACGAGACCATCACATAGTCGTGGGTCTTCTTGAGGTCGCGCACCAGCTCAGCCGCCTTGTCGAGGTCGTTGAGCTGCAGCGTGCCGTTGTTGGGCGCGAAGGAGACCATGGCGAATTTCTTGCCGTTCGGCAGCACGATCTCGCCGGCGCGGGCGCCGTCGCGGTCGAGCCCGCCATAGGCGATACCGTTGGCGCGCAGCGCCGCCATGGTCGAGTCGCGGCCCGCCTCGCCATAGTCGCCGCTGTGGTTGTTGGCGAGGCTGACGACGTCGATGCCGAAGCTGCGCAGCACGCCGGCGTAGAAGGTCGGGCCGTGGAAGGCGAAGCACTGGCCGCAATTCTTGCCCGTCCCCTGCCCGCCTTCGTAGAGCGGGCCTTCGAGATTGACGAAGGCGACATCGGCATGGCGGAAGATGCCGGCAAGCTCGCCGCCGACCAGCGTCGCGACGTCGACGCCGGGTTTGAGATCGGGGTTCAGGCCGGCGCCGATGCTGCCCATCATCACGTCGCCGGCGGCCGCGATATCGACGAGCCGCGCGTCGCCGGGCTTGTAGATCGTCGAGAGCCAGATCTGCTGCTCGGGATAGCGCACCTCGCCGGCGCCGACGCCGGGCTGGATGCGCAACGGCGCTTGCGTGTTGGCCAGAACCGTTGGCGGCTGCGGCGGCGGTACGATGGGTTTGGCCGGGACCGGCGCCGGTTGCGGTGCAGGTTTCGCCGGCACTGGAACGTAAACGATCTTAGGCGGCGGCGCGGGTTGGGCCGGCGCGGGGAGATACACGATCTTCGGCGGCGGCGCCTTGGCGGGCACGTAAACGATTTTCGGAGGCGGTGCGGGCTGCGCCGGTGCGGGCACGTAGACGATCTTGGGTGGCGGTGCCGGCGCCTGAACGACGATGGTCTTGGGCGGTGCCTGCACGATGACCGTCCTAGGCTGCGACGGCAGGTAGACGATGCGGGTTTGCGGGGCGCCCGTATATGGCGCAACGCCGAGACGCGTGAGCGACGCCGGCGTGACCGCATGGTGGTCGACACCTTCCAATTCGCCTGCCGAGGCGATGACGGTGGTGCAGCCGGGCGCGACGCTCGCGAGCCTGGCGCAGAACGCGCTCGCGTCCTCAGAATGATTGAACGGGAAGAAGAGGCTCTGGATCGAGAGCGGCGCGGCGTTGCGGTTGCGGCGCACGAGCGCCCGGTTCCACGGCAGGCCTAAGATGCGGGCGTCGAGTTCGGCGCGCAAGGCGGCGAGGCTTGCCTCATCGGGGACGTCGCCGATCG
>CAYXMO010000083.1:0-10654 GCA_964465935.1 uncultured Rhizobium sp. | reverse complement strand
ACCGATTCCGTGCCATGTCCGTCATCGCCGTCGAAAACCTTCGCAAAGACTACCGCTATGTCCGGCGTGGGCCCGGGCTGAAGGGTCTTTTCGGCCGCGACGTCCGCACCATCCATGCCGTCGACGGCATTTGCTTCACGATCGCGGCGCGCGAGCGGGTTGCGATCATCGGCCCCAACGGCGCCGGCAAGTCCACCACCCTCAAGATGCTGTCGGGCATCCTGGAACCCAGCAGCGGCGGCGCCCGCGTGCTCGACCTGGTGCCGTGGAAACAGCGCCGCGCGCTCGCTTATCGAATAGGAGTCGTGTTCGGCCAGCGCTCGCAGCTCTGGCCCGAATTGCCGGCGCGCGATTCCTTCGCGCTGCTGCGCCGCATCTACGATGTCGATGCCGCGACCTTCGCGCGGCGCCAGAGCCATCTGGTCGAGCGCTTCGGCCTCGGCACCCTGCTCGACCAGCCGGTGCAGCGGCTGTCGCTCGGCCAGCGCATGCGCTGCGAGATCGTCGCCAGCCTGCTGCACGGCCCGGCGCTGCTGTTCCTCGACGAGCCGACCATCGGCCTCGACATCACCGCCAAGGCGGCGATCCGCGATTTCATCCGCGAGCATGCCGGCGCCGAGGGCCAGACCGTGGTGCTGACCTCGCACGACACCCGCGACATCGAGCTGGTCTGCGACCGCGTCATCGTGATCAACGAAGGCCGCATCGTGGTCGACCAGCCGACCGACCAGCTGCGCCGCCAGTTCCTCGGCCACCGCATCGTCTCGCTGCGCTCGGCGGCGCCGCGGATCGAACTGACGCTGCCCGGCGTCGTGCGCCGCGCCAGCGAGCCGCACCTCTCGGTCTTCGAGGTCGACACGCGAACGACCCGCGTCGACGCCGTGGTGCAGGCGGCGCTGGCGCTGGGCGGCATCGAGGACATCACGATCGAAGACCCGCCGATGGAGGAGGTGGTCCGTGCCATCTATGACGCCAACCCTCGGCACTGAGATTTCCGGCGCGTCCGCCGCCGCGCTCAGCGCCTTTGCGCTGGGCATGCGGCGCAGCTTCGCCAACTGGCCGGTGCTGATGGGCCGCATGGGCTTTTATCTCGTCGCCATGGCGGTGCTCTCGGCGCTGTGGGACGCGGTCGCGGCCCAGCGCCTGGCCGGCACGCTGGCGTCGGCGCTGCCGCCCGGCGGCCTCACGCTCTACGTCGGCGCCACCGAATGGATCACCTTCTCGACCGCCGCCATCCATCTGCGGCTGGAGGACGACATCCGCCTCGGCGCGCTGGAGCCGCATCTGCTGCGCCCCAAGCCTTATCTGCTGCAGAAGATCGCCGACACGCTGGGCGATTCCTTCGGCCGCTATTTCGCGCTCGGCGCCGTGGCGCTGATCGCTTTGGCGCTGTCGGGCCGCGCCGCGCCGCCGGCCATCGCCTTCGTCTATCTCGCGATACTCGGCGTGTTCGCCATCGTGGTCGGCGTGCTGTTGCTGACGCTGACCGGCCTTAGCGCGTTCTGGGTGCGCCGCGTGCTGCCGCCCTATCTGATCATGCAGAAGTCGATCTTCCTGCTCGGCGGCTTGTTCGCGCCGATCAGCCTCTATCCGGCCTGGTTCTACCGGTTCGCGATGGCGACGCCGTTCCCCTCCTACCTGTTCCTGCCCAGCCGCCAGATGATCGAACCCTCGGCGGCCGGCTTCGCGCAGACGCTCCTCGTTCAGCTCTTCTGGATCGCCGTGCTGTCCGGCCTGACCGCGCTCGTATGGCGCGCCGGCCTGCGCAAGGTCTTGCGGGAGGGATTGTGATGAACTTCGTCGCCATCTATGCCGCCAACATCCGCGCCGCGATCCGCACCTCGCTGATGGACCGCACCAACTTCATCCTGCAATCGGCCGGGATGGTGGTGAACGACGTCTTCTTCCTGATCCTCTGGTACATGTTCTTCGCCGGCTTCCGCCGCGTCGGCGGCTGGGGTCTTTCCGACGTCGCGCTGCTGATCGGCCTCACCATGTGCGTCGTCGCGCTCAGCGGTATCGTCTTCGGCGGCTACCGCGACATGGCCGCGACCATCCTGCGCGGCGAGATCGACGCGCTCCTGACCCAGCCGCGCACCGTGCTGCCGCGCCTCCTGGCGCGCGAAAGCATCCCCACTGCCTGGGGCGATCTCGTCATGGGGATCTGGATGCTGTTCACCTTCGCCGGCCTGTCGTGGAGCGATGTGCCGCTGGTCCTGCTCTGCCTCGCCAGCGGCACGACGGTCTACGTCTCCTCGGCGGTCGCCTATGCCGGGCTGGCGTTCTGGTTCGCCGGTGCCCGCAGCTTCGCGCGCGACCTCACCGACTTCATGCTGCTGTTCTCCAGCTATCCGGGCAACATTTACACCGGCGCGACCAAGATCGTCGCCTATTCGCTGCTGCCCGCCGGCTTCGTGGTGCTGGTGCCGGTGAGTTTCCTGCGCGCGCCGTCGCCGGCGACGCTGGGCCTGCTCGTCGTCTCGGCGCTGGGCTACGCCGCCGCCGCCACCGCGATCTTCCAGCTCGGCATGCGGCGCTACCGCCAGGGCAAGGTTGCGGTGGGTTAGGCCGCCGCCACTTTCGCCGCCGGGGCCTGCAGCAGTTCGACGACGTAGCCGTCGGGGTCCTTGGCGAGACCGACCACAGCGCCGTTCAGCGTCTCGATCGGCGCCGGCTCGCGGGTGATCTCGCAGCCCATCTCGCGGATGCGCCCCGCGACCGCCTTGGGATCGGCGACGTAGAACACCAGCTTGACCGGCACGTCCTTGTAGTTGCGCGCCGAGCCGTCGGTCCAATGCATCAGCACGATGGCGTTGCGCCCCTCATGGCCGAGCACGATCTCGTCCATGTAATCGAGCTTGAATTTCATCGTCTGCTTCATGCCCAGCGCGTGCTCATAGAACTCCGCCGAGCGCTTCAGATCGCTGACGCCGATGCCGGTGGCGCCGATATAATCGGTTGAACGGGGCATGCTGTCCTCCAAGTGTTATTCCAGATCGGGATAGGGTCCCTTGCCGCCTTCGGCGACGAAGCGGTCGATGCGCGCGCTCAGCACCGGTAGCGGCACCGAGCCCAGCGCCAGCACCGTGTCGTGGAAGGCGCGGATGTTGAACTTGGGTCCCAGCGCAGCTTCCGCCTTGCGGCGCGCGTCCCAGATCGCCATCTCGCCTAGGTAATAGGACAGCGCTTGCGCCGGCCAGGCGATGTAGCGGTCGACCTCGGTCTCGATCTCGTGCTGCGGCAGCGCGGTGTTCTCGAACATGTATTGGATCGCCTGCTGCCGCGTCCAACCTTGGCTGTGGATGCCGGTGTCGACCACCAGCCGCGCCGCGCGCCAGATCTGATAGCCGAGCATGCCGAAGCGGTCATAGGGCGTGTCGTACATCCCCATCTCCAGCCCCAGCTTCTCGCAATAGAGCGCCCAGCCTTCGCCGAACGCCGAGATGTAGGTGTAGCGGCGGAACGCCGGCATGTGCTCGCGCTCCATGGCGAGCGGCATCTGAAAGGCATGCCCCGGCGCGCTCTCATGCAGCGTCAGCGCCGTCAGATTGTACAGCGGCCGCGTCTCCAGCTTGTAGGTGTTGAGCAGGTACTGCCCCGGTCCGCCGCGCCCCGACGTGTAGAACGGCGCCATGTCGTCGGGCACCTTGACGATGGCGAAACGCATGCGCGGCAGCAGGCCGAAATAGGTCGCGGCCTTGCCGTCGAACTTCTTGGCGATCCAGGCGGCGCGCATCAAAAGCTCGTCCGGCGTCTTGGCGTAGAATTGCGGATCGCTGCGCAGGAATTTGAGAAACGCCGCGAAGTCGCCCTGAAAGCCGGTCTCCTTCATCACCGCGACCATCTGCTCGTGCAGGCTGGCGACTTCGGCGAGGCCGAGCCTGTGGATGTCGGCGGGCTCGCGGTCGAGCGTGGTGTATTGCAGGATTTGCGCGCGATACCACGCCTTGCCGTCCGGCATCGCTTCCGCCGCCAGTGCGGTGCGGGCGCCCGGCACATAGTCCTTGCGCATGAAGTCCAGCAGCTCGCGATAGACCGGCTGCACCGTATCGCGGATCACGGTCAGCGCCTCAGCCCGCAATGCCGCCTGCTCGGCCTCGGGGATGCCGGGCATCTCCTTGAACGGCTCGTAGAACAGCGAGCCTTCCGGCGTCGCCTCCGTCACTGCGGTCAGCGACGCGTCGCGGCCTTCCAGCGTCACGCGCGGCGGCGTGAAGCCGCGTTTGAGGCCGGCGCGCATCTCGTCCATCTGCTCGTGGAAATAGCGCGGGATGTCGCGCATCTGCGAAATCCAGTTCTTGTAGTCGTCGAGGCGCTTGAAGGGGCGTCGCGCGGTATAGCCGATGTCGGTCCAGAACGTGGTGTCGGAATTGACCGGCATCTCATAGTCGCGGAATTTCTGCGTTGCGATCAGCGCCGCGATCTGCGGCTTGTAGACGTCGTAATTCTCCTGTTCCTCGGGCGACAGTGTGGCGCGCGGGATCGCGTTCAGCGCCGCCATCACGTCCTCCCAATGCTTCAGCCGCGCCGCCTGCGAGGCCGGATCGACCTTGGGCAGATGATCGACCACCGGCTTGCTGTCGTTCTCGTTGTCGGCGAATTGCTCCTCGCGCCATTTCCATTCGGCGCTGTAGAGCGCGTGGAAGCGCGCGTCCGGCGAATTGGGTTTTGCAGCGTCAGCGGCGGACATCGCGGTCACCAGTGCGATGGCGGTCAGCGCGGCGAAGAAGCGCATGAAAGCTCCCTGTCATGAATCTCAGGCCGTCACCGGCGCGTCGGCGCCGCGCAGCGCCGCGCGCAGCAGCAGCGCCGCGGCATAGAGCACCACCACGACCACGCCCCAGCGCAACGTGACCAGCGGCAGGCTCTTGACGACATAGGCGGCCAGCAGCACTGCCGGCGCGCCACCCAGCGCGATGCCCAGCACCAGGCGCAGGTCGACGCCCTTGTCCTGGATGAAACGCAAGCCCGTCACCGGCATCAGGAAGGCGCAGGCGCCCATCATGATCGGGAACGCGGCGACGGGGTTGAGTCCCATCAGGCTCAGGATCACCAGCGACGGGGCATAGAGCCCGATGCCGAACGCCATCAAGGCGCCGAGCACGAAATGCGCCGCCACCGCGACGATGAAGAAGGTCAAGGGCAGGGTTAGCGCCGCGCCGTCGCCCGGCATCAGGTCGAGATTCTTCATCGCATAGAGCCCGGCGGCGATGATCAGCGCGACGCCGACCGTCGCCTGCACGGCGCGCACCGGCACGCGCAGCGCCAAAGACGCGCCGGCCACCGAACCGGCCATCGCGGCCACGATGCAGGCCAGCAGCAGCCGGGGATCGACCTCCACCAGGTTGATGAACACCAGCGCCTGCACGATGGTCGGGATGCAATGGCCGGCGTTCAGCGTCGCCGGAATGAAGCGGTCCGGCACCAGCGACCGCAGCTTCAGCCAGGCGGTGGTGGGCGCGAAGGAGCCGATGCCCAGCGTGTCGAAGAAATTGGTGACGGCGCCCAGGCCGATGGCCTCGAAATTCAAGCCGAGCTGGCCGCGGGCGGCGGCGGCGCGTAGGAGCAGCCCCGTGTAACCCACGCCGAACACGGCCAGCGCCGCGAGCAGGATAGTGACGATCATGAGGCCCCTCCTGACGCCAAGTTGAGCATGATCGTATACGATGGACAACAACCCCACGGAGTCGCGCATGGCATCCCATCCTCCGCCGATCGCCGCCGCCGAGCGGCAGCAGCGCGTCGCGGCCTTGCGGGCCGCGATGGACGCGGCCGGCCTGGTCGCCGTCCTGATCGGGCCGACCTCCAGCCTGCGCTATTTCTGCGGCATGTCGTGGCATCCCTCGGAGCGCTTCACCGGCGCGCTGCTCCATGCCGCCGGCGGCATCGACTACATCTGCCCCGGCTTCGAGCGCGAGAAGGTCTCCCAGATCGTCGGCCTGCCGGGCGACATCCACACCTGGGAGGAAGAAGAGAGCCCCTATGCCCTGATCGCATCGCGGCTGAAGCCGGGCGTACGGGTGGGACTGGACGACCAGGTGCAGCATTTCACCTATCTCGGACTCGCCGGCGCGCTCGGCGCCGAGCGCGTCGCCAATGCCGGGCCGCCGATCAACGCGCTGCGCCGCTGCAAATCGGCGGCCGAGATCGCGCTGATGAGCCGGGCCAAAGAGATCACGCTGGAAGTCCAGCGCCGCGCTTGGGCGAATCTGAAGGCCGGGGTGCGGACGTCCGAAGTCGCGCGCTTCATCGACCGCGAGCATCGCGCGCTCGCCGGTGACGGCAACACCTTCTGCATCGTCTCGTTTGGGCCCGACACCGCGCTGCCGCATGGCGGCGAAGGCGACCGGGCGCTCGCCGACGGCGACGTCGTCCTGATCGACACCGGCACCCAGATCGACGGCTACAACTCCGACATCACGCGCACCTATTGCTTCGGCGAACCCACGGCGCGCCTACGCGAGATCTGGGCGCTGGAGAAAGAAGCCCAGGCCGCCGCCTTCGCCGCCGCCAAGCTCGGCGCGCCATGCGAAAGCGTCGACGCCGCGGCGCGCGGCGTGATCGCGCGGGCGGGGCTGGGCCCCGACTACCGCTTGCCGGGCCTGCCGCATCGCACCGGCCACGGCATCGGCCTCGACATCCATGAAGCGCCCAATTTGGTGCGCGGCGATGCCACGGCGCTCATGCCCGGCATGTGCTTCTCCAACGAGCCGATGGTGGTCGTGCCGGGGCAGTTCGGCGTGCGGCTGGAGGATCATTTCCACATGACCGGCACAGGCCCGCGCTGGTTCACCCAGCCGTCACACAGCCTGGATGAACCCTTCAAAGGCGTACCGGAGTTTGTGGAGTAGATCGTCTCCTCGCTCACTCTCTCAACCGTCATTGCCCGGCTTGTCCGGGCAACCCAAGATCACCCATGCAGCAGTCGGGAGTATGGGTCCCCCGGACAAGCCGGGGGATGACGATTGTGGTTAGGTTGAGAGCGAAAAAGCACGAAGACCAACTACCCAAACCGCTCCACCGCGAACGGCTCGACCGCCACCGGCGGCACCTCGCCGCTCGCCAGCGCGCCGACGATCTCGCCGGTGATCGCCGACAGCGTCACGCCCAGATGCTGGTGGCCGAAGGCGTAAAGCAGGTTGGATGCCCGCGTGCTGCGCCCGATGGCGGGAAGGTAATCGGGCAGGGTGGGCCGCGACCCCATCCAGGGCTCACCCGGCAAATCGAACGGCAAGCCGAGTTCGCGCAGGTGAAAGCGTAGCCGTTCCCACTTGCGCGGATCGGGCGGGGTATCGGGGCGGCCGAATTCGAGGAAGCTGGCGGCGCGCACCGACGATGCGAACCGCGTCACGATCAAGGAGCGGTCCTCGAAGATCAGCGGACCCAAATCGTCGGGCCAATCTAAAGTCGGCGCCTGGATATGATAGCCGCGCTCGGCGATCAGCGGCACGGACAAGCCGCTGCCACGTAGCACCTCGCCGGAACGCACCCCGGCGGCGACCAGCACGATGTCGGGGGTGCCGCGTTCGCCGCTGTCGAGAAGAACGGAGGCCCTGCCATCGGTGATGTCGACGCGACCGACGCGCTCATAGCGGCGCAGGCCGCCGCGCGCCGCGAAGGTGTTTGCCAGTGTGTTCGCGAGTTGCGTCGGATCGGAAATCTGCCCCGTGCCGCTGAAGCGGATCGCGCCCGCCGGACGCTTCGTCATCAAAGCCGCGAGGCGGTCCAGCTCGGCGGGCGTCGCGGCGCGGAAGCTCGCTGTGCCGGTGTCGGCTGCTTGCCAATGGGCCAGCCCCGTCGCGGCGGAGGCCTCGCTTTCCCAGATCAGGAACTGGCCGCTTCTTCTGTAGAGGTCCGGATCGCCGAGATCGGCGGCGAGGCGCGTCCACGCGCCGTCCGTCCGCGCCAGCAGCGCCGCCAGCGCCGCTTTGCCGCGTGCGAAACGTCCCTGTGACGACGCCGCGATCAGGCGCAGGCCGAAGGGCAGCCAGCGATCGATGTCGCGCAGGCGGAAATCCAGCGCGCCGCCGCGTGCGAACAGCCGCCCCGGCACGCTGGCGAGCGCGGCGCGCGAGGCCCAGGGCTCGGGCTGCTCGATCGCGATATGGCCGGCATTGCCCCAGGAGGCGCCGCTGGGCTCGCGCATCGGGTCGAACAGGGTGACGGCGAAGCCGGCGCGCTGCAGCGCCAGCGCGCTCGCATGCCCGATCACGCCGCCGCCGATGACCACCGCGCTCAGCGGCATGTGGTGTCTCCGTCCGGAATCGTATACGATATAACCCAGTCCCGGCGGCGGAGGAAATGGTGACGAATTTCTGGAAAGGCGTGTTCCCAGCGGCGACGACCCAGTTCGCGCCCGACCTGTCGGTCGACCTGAAGGAGACCCAGCGCGTCCAGGACGCCCTGATCCGCGATGGGGTCGACGGCCTGATCGTCATGGGCACGGTGGGCGAGAACAATTCGCTGGAGGCCGACGAGAAGCGCGCGGTCCTGAAAGCGGCGCGCGAGAGCGTCGCCGGGCGCGTGCCCATCGTCAGCGGCGTCTCGGAGCTGACCACGGCGCGCGCCGTGGCGTACGCCCGCGACGCGGAGAAGATCGGCATCGACGGGCTGATGGTGCTGCCCGCCATGGTCTATGTCCCGACGCCGGAAGAGCTCTACGCCCATTTCAAGGCGGTGGCGGAGGCGACAGCGCTGCCGATCATGCTCTACAACAACCCGCCGGCTTATCGCGTCGCCATCGGCTTCGAGACGCTGGAGAAGCTCGCTGCCATCCCCAACATCGTGGCGCTGAAGGAGAGCGCGCCCGATCCGCGCCGCTTCACCGACCTGATCAACCGCTTCGGTGATCGTTTCCAGTTGATGGCCGGGCTCGACGACGTCGCGCTGGAGGCGCTGTTGCTGGGCGCCACGGGCTGGGTCTCGGGCTTGACCAACGCCTTCCCGCTGGAATCAGTGGCGCTGGTCCGCGCCGCCGCCGCGCGCGATCTCGACACGGCGCTGGAAATCTACCGCTGGTTCATGCCGCTGCTGCACCTCGATGCCGAGCACGACCTGGTGCAGTCGATCAAGCTGGCGGAGCAGATCATGGGCCGCGGCTCCGAACGCGTGCGCCTGCCGCGCCTGCCGCTCGCGGGGCCACGCCGCGCCGAAGTCACCGCGATGGTCGAGAAGGCCGCCGCGACGCGGCCCAAGCTCAGCCAAGCGCGCGCCGCATGAAGCACGTCTTCTTCTGCATCGATGGCCACACCGCGGGCAATCCGGTGCGCCTGGTCGCCGGCGGCGCGCCGCTGCTGCACGGGAGCACGATGGCGGACAAGCGCCAGGACTTCCTCGCCCGCTTCGATTGGATCCGCACCGGGCTGTGCTTGGAGCCGCGCGGCCACGACATGATGTCAGGCGGCTTCTTCTATCCGCCGTCGTGGGATGACACCGATCTCGGCATTCTCTTCATCGAGACCTCGGGCTGCCTGCCGATGTGCGGCCACGGCACCATCGGCATGATCACCTTCGGGCTCGAACACGGCCTGATCGCGCCGCGCGAAGTCGGCAAGCTGCGCGTCGAAGTCCCGGCCGGAATCATCGACATCACGTACAAGACGGATGGCGACAAGGTGACGTCGGTGCAAATCCGCAACGTCCCGTCCTATGTCGCCGCCACCGGCATCGCCATCGACGTGCCCGGCATCGGTCCGCTCAGCATCGATGTCGCCTATGGCGGCAACTACTACGCCATCGTCGAGCCGCAGGGCGCCTACAAGGGCCTCGACGATCTCGGCGCCGCCCGCCTTCTCGAACTCAGCCCGCTGGTCCGCGCCGCGGTACGCGCGAAGTTCGAGCCGGTGCATCCCAGCGAGCCGACCATCCGCGGCGTCAGCCATGTGCTGTGGGCGGATGCTCCCAAGGGCAATGGCGCCGATGGGCGCAACGCGGTGTTCTATGGCGAGCGCGCCATCGACCGCAGCCCCTGCGGCACCGGCACCTCGGCGCGCCTCGCGCATCTGGCATCGAAGGGCAAGCTGAAGCCAGGCGACCGCTTCGTGCACGAAAGCTATATCGGCAGCCGCTTCGTCGGCTGCGTCGAGGCGGAAACCAGGCTCGGCGACCGCGCCGCGATCGTGCCCTCGATCGAAGGCTCGGCCTTCGCGACCGGCTACAACACCATCTTCATCGATCCCGCCGATCCGTTCTGGCGCGGCTTCCAGGTCGTGTGACGATGACGCTGCGCGCTTCGTCCGATCCCATCGTCGACGCCGTCCGCGACCGTCTCGTCTCCGGCGCCATCGGACCCGACGAAGCGGTGCGCCAGGATGCGCTCGCCGCCGAGCTCGGCATCAGCAAGATTCCGCTGCGCGAAGCGCTGTGCCGGCTGGAGCAGGACGGGCTCATCCGCTCGGTCGCCAATCGCGGCTTCTTCGCCGCGCCGATGACGCGCGCCGATGCCGAGGAGATCTACGCCTTGCGCCTCAAGCTGGAGCCCGCCGCCGCCGCGCGCGCCGCGCGGCGCGCCAACCAGGCGGAGCGTAGCTTGGCGCGGGCGCTCCTGCGCGGCAGCCGCGGCACCGATCCGGGAGCGGCGAACCGGCGGTTCCACCTCGCGCTGATCGAGCCCTGCGGCCAGGCCCTGACCGCGAGCATCGTCGAGCGGTTGCAG
>CAYXMO010000082.1:0-10700 GCA_964465935.1 uncultured Rhizobium sp. | reverse complement strand
GGCGGCATCAAGATTCTCACCATTCACGCCTTCTGCCAGACTGTGCTGTCGCGCTTTCCGCTGGAGGCCGGCGTGCCGGCTGCGTTCGACGTGCTCGACGAGCAGACGGCGCGCGAGTTGATGGCGCAAGCGCGGGTGCGCGTGCTCGAAAGGGCCGGCAGCGGCGATGTGGCGCGTGCCGCGGCGCTGGCGTTCCTTCTGACGCAGACCAGCGAAGCGACTTTGACGGACATCCTCGACGCCGCGCTCGGCGCCGACCGGCGCAAGCTGGAGCGGTTCTTCGAAAGCCTCGCGGCGAGCGGCGAAGACCTCGCGACGGCGGTGCGGCGGGCGCATGGCGCCGATCTTGCGCGCGGTGCCGATGCCCTGGTGACGGCGTTCTGTGCCGGACTGCTGCAGCACGCGGCGCAGCTGCGGGAACTGGCAGCGTGGCTGGCCCAAGGTTCGAAGACAGATCAGGCCCGGGCCGAGGAGCTGGGCGCGGCGCTGGCGATGGTGCCCGGTCCGGCGATGTACGATGTCTATCGCACCGTGTTCCTGACCCAGGCCGGCGAGCCGCGCAAAGATCCGGTGACCAAGAAGCATTCGGCGACGCGGCCCGATCTGCGCGCGCTGGCGGATCGCCTGCAAGGCGAACTGGTCGCCGCCGACGAGCAGCGGCGCGCGGCGCATGCGGCGGCGCTGGCGGAAGCGGCGCTGGTGATCGCAGACGCCGTGCGCGCGGAATATGCCCGAGGCAAGCGGGCACGCGGCGCCCTCGATTACGACGATCTGATCGTGAAGACGCAAAGCCTGCTGGAACGCAGCGATGCCGCGGCTTGGGTGCTCTACAAGCTCGACGGCGGCATCCATCACGTGCTGATCGACGAAGCGCAGGATACCAGCCCCGAGCAATGGCGCATCGTCAAGGCGCTGACAGCGGAGTTCTTCGCCGGAAGCGGAATCGACGATGGCGTGGTCCGGACCATCTTCGCGGTGGGCGACGAGAAGCAGTCGATCTTCAGTTTCCAAGGCGCCGATCCGACGCAGTTCGACCGTCACCGGCGCCTGTTCCACGGCTTGGCGAGCGATGCGAAACGCGAATTCACCGAGCAGCCGCTGACGCAGTCGCGCCGTTCGGTGCCGCAGGTCCTGACCTTCGTCGACGCGGTGTTCAAGCCGGACGCGGCGCGCCAAGGTCTGACGTCGGAAGGCGCGCAAATCGCCCATGTTCCCTATCGCGCCAAGGACAGCGGCCGTGTCGAGTTGTGGCCGTCGATCCGGCCCGACGACGTTCCGGACGCCGACCCCTGGGAGCTGCCGCCGGTCGATATCGCGCCCAAGGACGCGCCGGTGGCGCAGCTGGCGCGCAAGCTGGCGACGCAGATCAAGCAATGGATCGGGCGGGTGCGCCTCCCAGGCCATGCCGCGCCCGTGAAAGCCGGCGATATCATGATCCTGCTGCCGCGGCGCGAGCCGTTCGGTACCGCGATCATCCGCGAGCTCAAGCTGCGCGGCGTGCCGGTGGCCGGCGCCGACCGCATCCGGCTGACCGAGCAGATCGCAGTGATGGATCTGATCGCGCTGGGGCGCTTCGTGCTGCTGCCCGAGGACGACTACACGCTGGCGGCAGTGCTGCGCTCGCCCCTCTGCACGGTAAGCGAAGACGAATTGTTCGCGCTGGCACATGGCCGTGCCGGCTCGCTGTGGAGCGAGCTGCAGCTGAAGCGCGACGAGACGGAGTCATTTCGCGAAGCCTATGGTTTCCTGCACGAGATGCGCGGCCGCGCCGACCTGGCGCCGCCTTATGAATTCTATGCCCATGCCCTGGGGCCACGCGGCATGCGGCTGAGGCTGCTCAAGCGGCTGGGACATGAGGCGAACGATGCGATCGACGAATTCCTGTCGCTGTCTTTTGCCTATGAAACGGCGAACACGCCGTCGCTGGAGGGCTTCCTGCACTGGATCGGCCAAGGCGGTGCCGAGATCAAGCGCGACATGGAGCGCGCCCGCGACGAGGTGCGGGTGATGACGGTGCACGGCGCCAAGGGGTTGGAGGCCGATATCGTCATCCTGCCCGATACGACGCAGGTGCCGAGCCTTTCGGCCGACCGCGGCAATCTTCTTTATACCGAAGCTGGCGTGCTCTACCCGATGGCGGACAAGGACGCGCCGGCGGCGGTGCGGCGCGCCAAGGAGGCGGCCAGGGCACGGATGATCGAGGAGCATCGGCGCTTGCTCTATGTCGCGCTGACGCGGGCGCGCGACAGGCTGATCGTCTGCGGGTTCGAAGGCAAGCGCGGCATCAAGGACGGCTCGTGGTACCGCCTGGCGCAGGACGCCGCGGCCGAACTCGGCATTGCGCTGGCGCCGGACGGCGAACCGCGGATTTTCGGCGATGCGTCCGATGAGATCGCAGCGGCATCTGGCGCAGCCGCGCCGGCTGCGGCGCCGGCCAAGGCCTGGCTCCACACCCCCGCACCGCGCGATGCCCCGGCGCCGCGCCTAGTCCGTCCTTTCGACGCTGCCGGGCTGGACGAGCCGGAGATGGCGTCGCCGTTCGCCGGCACGGCGCGGTTCCGCCGCGGCCTGCTGGTGCACGCCTTGCTGGCGAAGCTGCCGGAGGTCGCGCCCGCCGAACGCGGCGCGGTGGCGCGGCAGTTCCTCCGTATGCAGAATATCGAAGAAGAAACGGCGGAGAGCCTGGTGCGCGAAACTTTGGGCGTGCTCGACGATCCGGCTTTCGCCGCCGCGTTCGCGCCCGATAGCCGCGCCGAGGTTTCGATCGTGGCCGACCTGTCCGAACTCGGCGCCGGCGCGCGCGTCAGCGGGCGCATCGACCGGCTCGCGATCGGGGATAGCGAAATCCTGATCGTCGACTTCAAGACCAATCGGCCGCCGCCGACGCGGGAAGAAGATGTCGCGCCGCTCCACGTCACGCAGATGGCGCTCTATCGCG
This sequence comes from uncultured Rhizobium sp., assembly GCA_964465935.1. GTDB lineage: Bacteria > Pseudomonadota > Alphaproteobacteria > Micropepsales > Micropepsaceae > Rhizomicrobium. Next base: position 7,762 of record CAYXMO010000082.1, on the reverse strand, counting down.
CCGCGGCGGCGAAGATTTTTCCGGGCCGGCGAATCGTCTGCGGGCTGGTATGGACCGAAGGTCCTACACGTATGATGCTGTCCAATGCCCTGCTGGACGCCGAAATGACCCGGATCCGGGCGCGTCTTGACCCCCGGGCCATGCGTTCCTAACTATTGGGGCCAGTTATCTCCAGGACACATCCCATGACCACGCCGAACAAGATTTCCGACCTCCAGCCCAACGCAGGCCGCTCCACGCCGATCAAGGTGTCGGATGCATCCTTCCAGGCCGACGTGCTCAACTCCAAGACCCCGGTGGTCGTGGACTTCTGGGCCGAATGGTGCGGCCCCTGCCGCATGATCGCGCCAGCGCTCGAGGAACTGGCCGGGGAGATGAGCGGCAAAGTGACCATCGCCAAGATCAATATCGACGAAAACCCGCATGTGCCGCAGAAATACGGCGTGCGCGGCATCCCCACGATGATGATCTTCAGCCAGGGCCAAGTGGCGGCGACCAAGGTCGGCGCTCTGCCGAAGTCCAAGATCAAGGAATGGATCGAATCCTCGGTCTAAACCGAAGGTTCTCTGTCCCAGCTTTTGCAAATATTCCTCGATGACGGAATCCGTCCGGATTTCCGTTAGAGTGGTCATGCCGTCACCGGGGAACCTGCCATGCGTCATCTGCTCCTAGCCGCCGCCTTCACCGCCGCCGCGAGCACCGCGGCCTTCGCCGTCGGTGCCGGTTGGCACGGTCCGGGCTGGTACGTCGTGATGAACACGCCGGTGAAGCAGGGCTCGATCTATCGCGGCGCCTACAAGACCGAGCAGGATTGCCTCGCGGACAAGCCGGCCAACCATGGCGCGATCGAGTACGAGTGCCAGGAATACGTCAAAGAGCCGATGGACCAGTAAGCGCATTCGCCGGCGAAATTCTGTAGACTCAGCGTCGAAGTTCCATCGGATTCGACGATGCGTCTGGCCGCCGTCCTTGCCGCTGCGCTGCTGCTGTCGAGCTGCACCTGGGTTCGGCACGAAATCGAACCGGCGCCCGCTCCCCCAACCGTGAGGCCGGAAGCAAAGCCGGCGGCACGCCCGCATGTCGAGCACGCCCCGCCGGCCCCTGTCGCAGCGCAGCCAGCCGCGGCAACGCCCCCTGCACCGCCGCCGGTCGACTACAGCGCGCGCTGCCGCGCCATGGCGGACAACCGCGCCGACGATGCCAAGGGATTGGGCGCGCCGGCGGCCGACCAAGCCAAGATCGAGAACGACACCTATCGCGACTGCATGGCGCAATCGGTGAAGTAGGTCAGCTGTTCTCTACCAGAACCTGTCCCGCAAGATAGAGCGAGCCGCAGATCAAGATGCGCGGCGGCGGTTCCTTTGGATGCGCCCGCGTCCAGGCTTGGAGCTGGAGCATCGCATCTTCCAGATCCTCGGCCGGCGCGGCATCGAGGCCGGCGGCGCGGGCCATGTCGTACAGCGCACCGGCGCCCAGACTGGCCGCTTCGCCGGCGACGGCGACGGTGACGACGTGGCGAGCAAGACCGCGGAACGCGGCGAGGAACCCGACCGCATCCTTGGTCTTGAGCATCCCACAGATCAGATAGAGCGGGCGCTCGCCCACTTCTTCGAGGTCGGCGACGGCGCGGCTCACGGCTGCGGCGCAATGCGGATTGTGGCCGCCGTCGAGCCAAACTTCCGCGCCTTTCGGCGCCAAATCGATCAACGGTCCGCGATGCAGGCGCTGCAGGCGGGCGGGCCAATCGACCGTGCGCAGGCCCTGCTCGATCGCCTTGTCGCCACCCCATTGCCGGTTGGCGTGGCGCAGACCGGCGATGGCGACAGCTGCGTTCTCGATCTGGTGGCGGCCGATCAGCTTGGGCAGCGGCAGGTCGAGCAGGCCCATTTCGTCCTGATAGACCATGCGGCCATGCTCCTGATGCGCCGCGAAATCCTGGCCGAAGATGAAGGCCGGTGCGCTCAGGCGGTCGGCCTGCGAGACGATGACGTCGAGCGCGGCGGCTTCCTGCGGCCCGATCACGACCGGCACGCCTGGTTTGATGATGCCCGCCTTCTCGGCGGCGATATTGCGGATGTCGTTGCCGAAGAAATCCTGATGGTCGAGGCCGACCGGCTGGACGATGGTCATAGCCGGCTTGGGGATGACGTTGGTCGCGTCGAATTTGCCGCCAAGGCCGACTTCGAGCACCAGCGCATCCGCCGGATGCCGCGAGAAGGCGAGGAACATCGCAGTGTTGGTGATCTCGAAATAGGTGATGGGGCGGCCGTCATTGACGCGCTCGACCTCCTCCAGCGTCGCGGTGAGCTCGTCTTCCGAGATCAGTTCGCCGGCGATGCGGATGCGTTCGTGAAAGCGCACCAGATGCGGCGAGATGTGCATGTGCACTTTGAGGCCCTGGGCCTCCAGCATGGCGCGGCTGAAAGCACAGGCCGAGCCTTTGCCGTTGGTGCCCGCGACATGGATGGTCGGCGGCATTTTCAGATGCGGATCGCCCAGGTCGTGCAGCAGCCGCAGGATACGGTCGAGCGCGAGGTCGATCTTCTTGGGGTGCAGCGCCAGCAGGCGCTCGAGGACGGCGGTGCTGCGGAAATCGGCGGCGCTGTTCTGGACGCTCATTCCGCGGCGGTGGACGAGCCGGAGGCCGGCTGCGCCGCTGGCACCACGCGCGTCGCCGTGGCGGTGACGACCGGCGGCACCGCGACGGGGCGGGCGCGCGGACGCGAGCGTTTCATCACCAGATGCGTCAGCTTGCCGAGCGTGGCGCGCAAATCGTGGCGGTGCACGACCATGTCGATCATGCCGTGCTCGAGCAGGTATTCGGCGCGCTGGAAGCCGTCCGGCAGGCGCTCGCGGATGGTGTTGGCGATGACGCGCGGGCCGGCGAAGCCGATCTGGGCGCCAGGTTCGGCGATCTGGATGTCGCCCAGCATGGCGTAAGACGCCGAGACGCCGCCATAGGTCGGATCGGTGAGCACGACGATGTAGGGCAGCCCCGCCTCGTGCAAGCGGTCGACCATGATCGTGACGCGCGGCATCTGCATCAGGGACATGATGCCTTCCTGCATGCGGGCGCCGCCGGAGGAAACGAACAGGATGAAAGGCCGCTTCTCGGCGACCGCGACTTCCATCGCGCGCACCAGGCCTTCACCGACGCCCATCGACAGCGAGCCGCCGAGGAAGTCGAAGGGCTGCACCGCGATCAGAACCGGCATGCCTTCGATGGTGCCGCGCGCCGCGGTCAATGCCTCGTTGCGCGAGGTCTTGCCGCGCGAAGATTTGATCTCGTCGGCATAGCGCTTTTCACCGCGGAATTTGAGCGGATCGACCGGCACGTCGGGGTACGGCAGTTCCTCGAACGAACCCTGGTCGAAGATCGCGCCGAAGCGGTCGAGCGGGCCGACGCGCATGTGATGGCCGCATTGCGGACAGACATATTGCGCCACCGCCAGGTCACGATGGAAAATCATCTCGCCGCAGGCGGTGCATTTCTTCCAGAGATTCTCGGGGGTCTCGGCGCCGCGCGAAGCCATCAGGCTCTTGATACGGGGGCGGACGAAATTCGCGATCCAGTTCATGGGGTCAGCCTAGCACGGAATCCCTTACCGCCGCATGCACCGATTTGCCCAGCGAGGCGCAGAAATCGATCACCTCGGCCACCAAATCGGCACGTTTTGCACCTTTGGCGGCATGCGACTCGATTTTCGCCACAATTGCCGAGCCGACCACAGCGCCGTCGGCAAAACGCGCGATGTCGCCCGCCTGTTCCGGAGTCTTGATTCCAAACCCGACGACACAGGGCAGTTTGGTGGCCGCGCGGATGTCGGCGAGAGCCCGGCGGACCGCGTCTTCGTCGTAGCTTTTGGTGCCGGTGATGCCGGCTATGGACGCATAGTAGAGATAGCCGGTGGCGCCTTCGAGCACGACTTTGAGCCGTGCCGCGTCGGTGGTGGGCGCGAGGAAGCGCACGACGTCGATGCCGTGGGCCGCCGCCGGAAGACGCAGGACCTCATCCTCCTCCGCGGGCACATCGACGATGAGCAGACCGTCGACGCCGCTCTCGGCCGCATCTTTCATGAACCGCGCCGTGCCGTAAGCGTGGATCGGATTGTAGGCGCCCATCAGGACGACCGGAGTCCTGGCGTCGGCCTTGCGGAACTTGCGCACCAGGTCGAGCAGCTTGACCAGCGTCATGCCGGATTTCAGCGCGCGCAGATAAGACGCCTGGTTGATCGGCCCGTCCGCCATCGGGTCGGAGAACGGGATGCCAAGCTCGATGATATCGGCGCCGGCGGCGGGCAATTTCGACACGATGTCGAGCGACGTGTCGAAATCGGGATCGCCGCCGGTGACGAACGGCACGAAGGCGGCGCGGTTCGCTTTGCGGAGCGCGGCGAACGCCGCGGCGATACGGCTCATATCTCCATCTCCAGCGCGGCGGCGGCCGTCGCGACGTCCTTGTCGCCGCGGCCGGAGAGGCAGATGGCGATCAGCTTGTCCCTGTCCATCTGCGGCGCGACGCGCATGATGTGCGCGACGGCATGTGCGGATTCCAGGGCGGGTATGATGCCTTCGAGCTTGGAGAGCAGGACGAAGGCCTCCAGTGCCTGCTTGTCGGTAGCGGAGAAGTATTTCACCCGGCCCTGGTCCTTGAGCCAAGAATGCTCCGGCCCGACACCGGGATAGTCGAGGCCGGCGGAGATCGAGTGCGCTTCCTGAATCTGGCCGTCGCGATCCTGCAGCAGATAGGAGCGCGCACCGTGCAGCACGCCGGGCGTGCCTTTGGTGAGCGTCGCGGCATGCCGCTCGGTCTCGGTGCCGTCGCCCGAGGCTTCGACGCCGTGGATTTCGACGGACGGATCGTCAAGGAAGGGATGGAACATGCCGATGGCGTTCGAGCCGCCGCCGACGCAGGCGGTCACGAGGTCCGGCAGCCGGCCTTCGCGCTCCAGCATCTGGGCCCGCGTTTCGCTGCCGATCACGGTCTGGAAGTCGCGCACCATGGCGGGATAAGGGTGCGGCCCGGCCGCCGAACCGATGATGTAGAACGTGTCGTACGGGTTGCTCACCCAGTCGCGCAGCGCCGCGTTCATCGCGTCCTTGAGCGTCTTGGAGCCCGAGTCGACGGAGCGGACTTCGGCGCCGAGCAGCTTCATGCGAAAGACATTCGGCTTCTGGCGCTCGATATCGACCTCGCCCATGTAGACGACGCAGGGAAGACCGAAGCGCGCCGCGACCGTGGCGGTGGCGACGCCGTGCTGGCCGGCACCGGTCTCGGCGATGATACGGGTCTTGCCCATGCGGCGGGCGAGCAGGATTTGCCCCAGGCAATTGTTGATCTTGTGCGCGCCGGTGTGGTTGAGGTCCTCGCGTTTCAGATAGATCTTCGCGCCGCCCAAATGCGCGGTAAGACGCTCGGCGAAATAGAGCGGGCTTTCGCGGCCGACATAGTGCTTGAGCATGCCGGAGAGTTCGGCGGCGAAGCCGGGATCGCGCCGTGCTGTGTCATACGCTTTCTCCAGCGCCACGACATTCGGCATCAATGTCTCGGCGACAAAACGGCCGCCATAGGCGCCGAAATGACCGTGAGCGTCGGGGCCGCTGCGATAGGTGTTGGGCGTACTCATGCGCTGGTCTCGCTGGTGTAATGCCCGATGCGCGCCGCGGCTATGAACTGAGCGATCAACGCCGCGCTTTTGACGCCCGGTGCCGTCTCCACGCCGGAGGATACGTCGACTCCGGGCGCTTCGGTGAGACGAATGGCGCGCACGACATTCTCCACGTTCAACCCGCCGGCCAGAAGCCATGGTCTGGCGAAGGCGCGGCCCTTCAGGATTTGCCAGTCGAAGGCGGTCCCGAGGCCACCTTCGCGGCTGGCGCCCCGGGGCGGCTTGGCGTCGAACATCAGCATGTCGGCGGCGTCTTCGTAACGCGGGACATCGGCAAGATCGGCAGCCTCCGCGACCGGGATGACCTTGATCACGGCGACACCGAAGGCCGAGCGGATGGCGGCGACGCGCGCCGGTGTTTCGGCCCCGTGCAACTGGATGAAATCGGGCTTCAAGGCGGCGACGGCGGCGGTGAGGGTCTCGTCGTCGGGTTCGACCAGCACCACAGCCAGGCGGAGCCGGCCGCGCATCCGTGCGGCGAGCGCGGCGGCCTGGTCGCGCGAGAGGTAACGCGGCGATCTTGGGTGCAGCATGAGGCCGGCCAGGTCGGCGCCGGCGCGTATGGCGGCATCGGCGGCGTCGGCCGACGTGATCCCGCAGATTTTGACCTGGATACTCATCGAGGGGCCTTATGGCGGCCCGTGCCCGGCAAATCAAGGAATGCCGGTTATGACGCGACCGCAGCCAGCTCGTCGGCGATCAGTTTGGCAGCGGCGGCGGGATCGGCGGCTCCGGTGATCGGGCGGCCGATGACCAAGATGTCGGCGCCGGCGCGATGCGCCTGTCCGGGCGTCATCACGCGCTTCTGGTCGGCCAGATCGGCGCCGGCGGGGCGGATGCCCGGCACCACCAGCAGGAAGTCGGGGCCATAGGCCTTGCGCAGCGGCGCGATCTCGTGCGCCGCGCAGACGACGCCATCGAGGCCGGAATGCTTGGCGAGCCTGGCCAGGCGCACGACCTGATCGGCAGCCGGCCCGATCTGGCCCACCGACTCCAGAACCGCGTCGTCGAGGCTGGTAAGGGCGGTGACGCCGATGACCGCCATCCTGGGATCGACGCCGCGGGCCGCGGCCGCCGCTTGCCGCATCATCTCCTCGCCGCCGGAGGCGTGGACGTTGAATATCTGCGTTCCGAGGCGCGCGATCTCGCGCGATGCGCCGGCGACGGTGTTGGGGATGTCGTGAAACTTGACGTCAGCGAAGACCGGCATGCCGAGCGCGACCACGGCGCGGATGCCGTCGGGGCCACTGGCGGTAATGAATTCGAGGCCGATCTTGAGGCCGCCGACATGGGGTTTCACGGCCCTCGCGATGGCCAAGGCTCGATTCACATCGGGGGTGTCGAGGGCAACGAAGACCGGATTGGGGAATCGGCGCGGGCTCATCTAGGGCGGGCTCTTAGGCTTGCGCAGGCGCTGCGGCAAGAGCGAAACCGCCCGCGCCGAAGCGGCATCCGCCAGCTCGGCGCCGCGCCGGGCCACGCGGCGGAACCCGATGGCGAAGCCGCCCAGCAGCACGCCGGCCAGAACCGCCAGAAACAGCAATAGATAGAGTGGCATCTGGACCGTCAGGGCGGGCGCGTCCTGGCTGAAAGGGTCCAGACTGAGAACGACGGCGTGGCGGTTGGCCAGCGCGATCCAGATCGCGGCCAGCGCGACCGGTATGCCGACGATCCAGGTGGTGAGCCGCATGGTCCTTCGATCCGCCTACGCTGACGCTTCGGCGGACGAGTCTTAGCACCTTATCCGCCATAGCTTTAGCGGCGGCGGACAAGCTCAGGATGACGCCTATCCTACTCCCGGCCGTCGCCGTTGTTCAGGCGTTCGCGCAACTCCTTGCCGGTGCGGAAAAAAGGCGCGCGCTTTTCTTCGACCGACACCGGCTCGCCGGTGCGCGGATTGCGCCCCTGCCGCGCCGGACGGACTTTTACCGAAAACGCGCCGAAGCCGCGCAATTCCACGCGATGGCCCTCGGCCAAAGCCTTGGTGATTTCATCCAGCATCGTCGAGACGATGCGCTCGATATCGCGGTGGTAGAGATGCGGATAGCGAGCGGTGAGCCTTGCAACCAGTTCGGACTTGATCATCCCCTGCC